>LIAM01000025.1 GCA_001438925.1 Actinobacteria bacterium BACL15 MAG-120619-bin91
CCTGTGGCAAATACAACTGCCACCGTGATGACTAGGTTGGACTCGGTACGTAAAAATGCAAATGGAGAGCTGGAATCAGTTCTCGATGACCCATTTTTCCTCACTGAGTCTGAAATAGCTGGGCGAGCACAGGCAACTGAATACGCTCGCTTTTTAGTAGACAAAGTGCCGGGTTATGAAAACTCCTCTCTCTATGGCTTTTCAACACTCATTGGTGTTCGAGAAACTCGAAGAGTCTATGGCGATTACCGTGTAGAAAAAGAGGATGTTTTACAAGCGCGACAGTTCGATGATCAAGTTGCGTTGTGTGGAGCCCCAATCGAAGATCATCACAGTGGGGATGGCACTAATTGGGTTTACCTTCCAGAAGGCTCTGCCGTAGGAATTCCTCTTCGATCACTGATTGTTAAGGATTCAATTAACACAATGGTTATTGGTCGCTGCTTTTCAGCAACACATGATGCCCATGCCAGCATTCGATCAATGGCGCAATGCATGGCTATGGGAGTAGCAGCAGGTGTTTCTGCATCACTTGTAATCAGGGACAAAGAAGATGTTAGATCAATCAAGTTTTCAAAGATTCGTGATGGGTTATCTAAAACTGGCGCAGTTTTGGAGATTTAGATGCCAAGTATTGTTCGAACCGTTTTAGGTGATATTCCTTCTGATCAATTAGGTGTTACGTATATGCATGAACACCTGATCATTGATTCTCCAATTATTTCCAGAGACTTTTCTCATATTCACCTTCCATCTGAATCTGAAGCTATTGCGGAAGCGGTTTTATGTAGGACTGCAGGTGTACAAACTATGGTTGATTGCATGCCAACAGGTTCTGGGCGCTCTGCAATTAAACTTGCTGCAATTTCTAAAGCTACTGGAATCAATATTGTGGCCACGGCGGGATTGCATACCGATCGCTATTACCTACCTACCGATGAGCTAGAAACTATGGATTCAGAACATCTTGCTCAGGTATTTGTCAAAGATATTGAGATAGGGATGGAGGGAACCGAATTTAGAGCCGGGCAATTAAAGGTTGTTACATCGGGATCTGTGATCAAAGATCGAGATAGAAGATTATTTGAGGCGGTAGCAATTGCTCATCAGATAACAGGCGCACCGATTGTTTCTCACTGCGAACACGGAACAGGGGCCCTTGAACAGATTGAATTATTCACTAAATTGCGAATTCCAGTGGAGAAAGTAACCTTGTCACACACTGATAAAGAGAATGATTTTGGATATCACAGAGAAATTCTCTCTAGCGGTATAAATGTTGAGTACGACCAATCGCTTCGACAAAGTGATCAAGACGAGCCACCTAGTGCCTTATTGATGAAGGCAATGATTGATGAGGGATTTATCGGTCAAATCATGTTAGGCACCGATGGCGCAAGACGTAGTTTGTGGAGCTCACTTGGTGGCTCTCCGGGTTTGGCCTGGCTCTTTACCAGTTGGAGTCAGAGGTTGATGAAACTTGGATTGACCCAAGCGCAGCTAGATAAAATATTTATTGATAATCCAGCTAGAACGCTAGCATTAGATGTAAATACATCAGACAAGTCACGGGGTATCTTATGAATCAAGAGTTGATCAATGGTGTCGATTTTGCCTCTGGCTTAGTTGCAATTATTCGAGGTAATTCAACTGATCAAGGTCGAAAATTTGCCCAAGCCTTTGTAGATGCTGGTGTTGATTTAATCGAATTCACTACAACTACTCCCGGAGTATTTGATTTAATCGAAGAGTTTTCTGGGTTAAACGGTGTGCAGATTGCACTTGGCACCGCCATGAGCAAACAAGATGTTGAAGATGGGAAAAAGGCTGGTGCAAAGATTGTGATCTCACCGCATACATCTGAAGAGATAATCAAAGCTACCAAGAGTGCAGGTTTAGTTTCAGTCCCAGGAGTTGCAACGCCAACGGAGATCGCAGATGCACTCCGATATGGTGGAGATATCCTTAAATTTTTCCCTGCATCAAGTCTTGGAGTTAATTTCCTCAAGTCAGTCCGCGAACCATTCCCCGGAAACACTTGGATGGCGACTGGGGGAATCGCGTTGGCAGATGTCGATGCGTGGGTGAAAGCAGGGATATCAGGATTTGGATTAGGAGGACCCCTTACTTCTGGGGGAGTAAGTGAGATCGCACATCGAGTGAAAGATTTTCAAAGAGCAATACTTGAATCAAAAAATAATACGTAGGGAGTTGCTCACAATTGTATAGACAACTCTTGCCACCTCAGTTATACTAAAAATATGGCTAAGAAGGTTTTAATCACAGGCAGCAGGGGAATCGCAGCTGCATTGGTGGCACAACTTTCTAGTAAGGGTTACTCCATTTATCTCCTTGGGGGAGAAGAGCAAGACTGTAAATCCTTATCGGCCCAGTTTTCGCAGGTAGTGGGCTACTCAGCGATAGACATTAGAGATGAAGAGTTAGTGAAAGGCGCATTTGATCAAGCGGTAAAACAGCTAGATGGAATGGATCACGTCGTTTCGATCGTAGGCGGATCTGGTCGCAGTTTTGGTGATGGTGCAATTGAAGATATTTCAAAATCGGCGTGGGATCAGACATTAGAGCTCAATTTAACAACCGCCTTTATGACCGCCAGAGAAGCTGTCAAGTATTTTAAAAACCATGGGGGTGGGTCGATAATTTTGACATCATCTGTGCTTGCAACCTCACCATCGCCTGAATTTTTCAGAACCCATGCCTACGCAGTTGCCAAAGGTGGAATTAACACCCTTGTTAAAACCCTTTCTGCTGCCTACCTAACCGACTCAATTAGAGTCAATGCCATTGCACCGAGCCTCGTCGCAACACCAATGGCCGCTCGTGCTGCACAAAACCCAGAAATCGCGAGTTTCACAGAGAAAAAGCAACCATTTGCGCCTCATCAGCTTTCGGCAGATCAGGTGGCAGCTGGCTATGTTTATTTGATTGAGAATCAAGGAGTTACTGGTCAAATTATCGAAATTGATGGGGGATGGTCAGTCAACTCCAGTGTTTAACAAAGTCTCACTAGCCAACGAAAAGGATAAAAATGTCACATCCAAAGTACACAGCCAGAATCATCGCTAAGACCATAGATCATTCACTTTTAAAGCCAGAAATGACTCGTGAAGAGGTTAAGTCTGGATGTGAGATTGCCAAAAAATATGATGTGGCATCGGTTTGTTGCAAGCCATCTGATGTGAAGTTTTGTGCTGATTTGTTAAAAGGCACAGATGTCCAAGTTGGAACGGTTGTGGGCTTTCCCCATGGATCCAGTACAACTGAGGTAAAAGTCTTCGAAACCAAACAAGCTGTTGCCGACGGTGCAACAGAGATAGACATGGTCATCAATATTGGTCATCTAAAATCAGGTTTACATTCAGAGGTACAAGCCGACATCAAGGCGGTAGTTGATGCGTCTGCAGGGCACACCGTTAAGGTAATTCTTGAGAATGCTTATCTGACCGATGAAGAAAAAGTCACAGCATGCAAGTTGAGTGAGGCAGCAGGTGCTCACTATGTAAAGACTTCTACAGGATATGCACCAACAGGTGCATCGATCGCAGATATTAAACTCATGAAGGCAAGCGTTAGCCCCACTATAAAGCTTAAGAGCGCTGGTGGCGTGCGCACCTTGGATGTTCTCATGGAGTATCTCGATGCCGGAATTTCAAGAAGCGGTGCAACGACTACGGCTGTGATGATTGATGAATTCATAGAAAGATTTGGTCGTGAGTAAATTCCTAGGTTTAGATCTAGGTGGCACAAATATAAAAGTTGCCGTTATTGAAAAAGTTGGCAATACATGGAAAGTTATGAATGAAGAGGATGTGCCCACGGAAGCAGACAAGGGTCCTGCCCATGTGGTTTCTAGACTTGCCGAGATTGCTGGTAAAAAGCAGAAGGAATTCTCTGATTTGAGCGGTGTTGGTGTTGCAGTGCCTGGTCTTTTTAACTCCGATGGAACCATTGAACTATTTCCCAATCTGCCCGGTGCCTGGCAAGGGTTTCAGGCGCTAGAACCGATTAAAAGTGCTACAAAGCTACCAACTGCAATCATTAATGATGCAAGAGCATTCACTTTAGGTGAAGCGATTATGGGCGCAGCTCTCGGGAAAAGAACAGTTGCATGTCTTGTGATTGGAACAGGAGTAGGCGGCGGCGTTGTTATTGATGGCAAGATTCAGTTGGGCGCTAATGGGGCAGCAGGTGAGATAGCCCATCAGATCATAAAGTTTGATGGTCCAATGTGTGGTTGTGGTGCTCGAGGATGTGCAGAGCCACTGACTAATTCTTCTGCCATCGCAAAACTTGCTGGAACAAAGACAGCTGAGGAAGCATACAAAAATGCAGTTGCCGGCGATGAAATGGCATTAGCCGCATTCAAAGAGGTGGCTTATTGGATCTCAATTACCTTAACAAATATTATGGTTGTTCTTGCTCCAGACACAATTATTATTGGTGGTGGTGTTGCTCAATCGGGTGACATCCTTCTCAATGAAATTCGGTCTGCCATGCACGAGCGTGCTCATCTATATCCAGCAAGTGATATAAATATTGTTCCTGCAACCTTAGGATTTTATGCAGGGTCTATTGGCGCTGCGCTATATGGTGCGATTACAGCAGGGGCACAATTAAGTTTAATATCGACAACATAACGGTTTGCTGCATATGCAGTTTCTGTATGTTCAATTGGTATTCCAAACTGGTCCTCAATAAAGCGAGTTTCAACCAATAATGGTGACTTAGTCGGCAAATCCAATCGATTAGCCTCTTGCGTTGTCGCTAATCTGGCTTTGAGCCATCCACTTGCCAAAGTTGGTTGAATACCATTTTTTCTCAATGCATCATGGAGTGAGCCAGAGATTAAATCCTCTTCCAAAACCTTTTGGCACTTTGTAGTAAGTACAACTCTTTCAAGGGCCAAGGGTGTTTCATCAGCTAAACGCAATCGCTTGATAACAATCACAGTTGATGGGTCTTTAAGATTCAACATCTTGAGATCAGGAGCTGTTGCTATCTCTTTTCTGGCAGAGATTAACTCGGAAGATGGCCTCAAGCCCCGTCGCTTCATATCTTCAGTAAATGAGAGAAGCACACCTTCTCTTCTATGCAGGGGGTTGTCCGCGATGAATGTTCCAGCACCTCGGCGGCGATCTACCAGCCCCTCACGCATTAAATTCAGCACCGCTTGGCGAGCGGTCATTCGGCTCACCTCAAAGCTAGCGGCGATCTCAACTTCTGATGGGATTACTTCGCCAGGGCGTCCATGAAGGATGATTTCTCGCAGCCACGCCTCAATTTCTCGATAGCGAAGTCCCGAGTTCTCACGCGCTTTCCCTTGACTTGCCCTCATGGAAGTACTACCTTGAACTCGAAATTGGTATAGACATTCTATTCACTCAGAAAGGGTACCAGTTCATGCACATCAAATTGAAGGGGTGTTTGCCGCACATGAGTACCTCGCTGGCTGGTCTCTGGAGCACTAAAGCCCTTCAATTAATTCAAGATTTAATGAATCAGCAAGGCACAAACATCAGTGCAGCAGCTCAGTGGTGCGCAGATTCAATTTTAAATGATGGTGTAGTTCACTTGTTTGGAACGGGACATTCCAGGATTCCGTTAGAGGAGATGTTTCCACGCTACGGCTCCTATGCAGGATTTAATCCAATGGCCGAACTCTCAATGACTTTTCATACCCAAGTTGTCGGATCCAATGGTCAGCGCCAAGCCATGTTCATTGAACGCGTTGAAGGATTTGCAGATGAGATCCTAAAAAACTGGGAGTTTCGTACCAATGACATTCTTATAATTTTTAGTGTTGGTGGAAAGACAGCGGTACCGATTGAAATGGCGATGGGTGCAAGAAAGCGTGGAATAAAAGTTATCGCCGTGACATCTATGGCAAGTAATAAGGCGGGTAAAGCTAGCCATTCTTCTGGAACAACACTTTCTGATAACGCAGATTTAGTAATTGATTTGATGGTCCCGCTTGGAGATGCTCTTGTTGAGATTCCTGGGATGCAAACACCAGTTGGTCCAGGATCAACGATGACCGCGATTGCAATCGTAAATGAAATCAAAGTTCAGGTCGCAGAAAAATTATTTGCAAGTGGCTACACACCACAAGTACTAACTAGCTCGGCAGTTGTGGGTGAAGTTGAAAGTAAGCGCCTCTTTGATGCCGCCTATGCCGAACATGCTCGGCGCCTATCGTCTCGACTAACAGGATCGAATGCTCTTAAGGGGGGTACTGGCTAATCGAGATGAAACAAGTCTGTTCCTTTGAGGAGTAGGTTTGTATCAATTTGGTATCAATTCGCAAGAAAGGGACGAAAGGGGTTGCAATCTCCAACTCAAAGGTTGAGGATTTAACTCAAGAGTCAATCGATAATCGGAAGGAATGCAATGAAACTAAGTTCAAAGCGAATTAAAACAGCAATTGCAGTATCCGCCACAGTTGCACTTGCAATGGGTGTATCTGTATTTGCTGTTCCAGCGCAGGCTAATAACTATAAAATTGGTGTAAGCAACAGCTGGGCAGGAAATTCATGGCGTGAAACTATGGTGTGCGCGATCAAAGCAGAGGCAACACTCTCAGGCAAGGTTGCAAACGTAACCGTTCTTTCACGTAATACTGATGCAGCTGGTCAATCAGCCGATATCCGTACCTTGAAGACACAAGGTGTAGATGCAATCATCGTTAACTCTGGAGATCCTGCGGCAAACAATGCAGCGATCAAAGAAGCAACAGATGCGGGCATCAAGGTTATTGCGGTCGATAACGCAATTACTGCACCAGATACAACACTGGTAGCAAATGATCAGGTTGCATATGGTCGCGTTGGTGCAGCTGCACTTGCAAAGGCTATGAAGTACAAGGGTAACGTTCTGTATATGCGTGGCGCTTCAGGTGCTGGTGCAGATACAGATCGTGACAAAGGATTCAAAGCTGAGATGAAGAAGCACAAGAAAATCAAAATCACCAAAGAGGTATTTACTAACTGGGACTGGGCAACTGGAGGAACTCTTGCCAATCAATTGCTAGTTCCAGGTAAGTTCCAAGGCGTATGGACATCAGGTATCGATTACAACATCGTAACTGCGATGACAACTAAGCTAAAGGGCAAGTACATCCCTGTTGTTGGATCAGATAACAATGAGTTCATGAAGCTCACTAAGTCTCTTGCTCCTAAGGGCTTTGTTGGAATCGTTGTTCCAAACCCAGCAATCGTTGGTGGATATGCTGCGAAGGTAGCTATCGGTCTTCTAGATGGTAATACAGTTCCAGCAAAGAATCTCTTGAAACCTAAGGCACTTACATATGCCAAGGACAAGAAGGAAATTGATGCACGAATCGTTGCAACTCAAGAAGCAACATTCTCTGCAACTCTTTCGCTTCCTGGAAAGACAACTTTTACCCCTTCACAGCTATTCCGTTGCAAAGCTCCACAAGACTCTGATGACGGAGGACGCTAGCAACTATTAGTTCAACTAATAGTTAGGTAGTTGCTTTACATTAGTTGAGGCTTGGAGTGAAATCTTCAAGCCTCAACTAATTAAAATCACAACATGAGATTGGAATAAAATTGACCAAAGATCTACTGCTCGAGATCAACTCCGTAGCAAAATCTTATGGTCCTGTGGTAGCCCTAAAGAATGCCAATTTATCTGTTAGACCAGGAGAGATTCACGCACTTCTAGGTGCAAATGGCGCTGGAAAATCCACTTTAGTAAAGATATTAACTGGTGTGATCTCATCTGACACCGGCTATATCTCATTACATGGGCAAAAAGTTCAATTTTCATCTCCAGATGACGCGCGAAAAAATGGTGTCGCACCTGTATTTCAGGACCCTGCACTAATCCCAGATGTTTCTCTTCAGCGCAACTTGGCCTTGACTGGTACAAATGAAAAACGTTTTCTTAAAGAGATAGAAGCAATGGGTTTATCTGTCAACTTGAACGAGATTGCGGCCAATATAGAACTTCCAACTTTACGAATGATCGACCTAGCAAGAGCTCTTAGCCACGATCCAGAACTTCTTATTCTGGATGAGATTACAGCCGCGTTGCCAATTGATTTAGCGGATAAAGTCATTGAGATCATGAATGCACAGAAAGAGAAGGGCAAGTCTGTTATTTTCATTTCACACCGACTTGCAGAGATTGAAAGCATCTGTGATTGGGCTACCGTTTTAAGAGATGGAATCGATGTTGACTCATTTGAAGCCAACAAGCAGATTGAAGACAGAATTGTTTCGGCGATGCTTGGAGAGAAAAACAATGTAGCTAACGCCACTAGACGCACAAAACAAAGCTCTCAAGATACAGAAACCCTGCTGGAAGTGGTCAATCTTTCAGGCGGAAAAAACTTAACCGATGTGTCATTTGAGATTAAGAAGGGTGAGGTTTTAGGAGTTGCCGCTCTCGAAGGTCAAGGCCAAGACTTTTTATTTGAAATTTTGGCTGGACAATCAAAACCAGACTCAGGTGAGATCCTAGTAAATGGCCAGAAAATAACATTTAAACACCCAGCAGATGCCATCAAATTGGGAATTTCTTATGTTCCTGGCGATCGTAAATCTGCATTAATGCCTCAGCGTTCCATTAGAGAAAATTTGGCTTTAACAAGGTTTAGAGGGGTCAGAAATTGGGGCAGAATCAAGGGTAAAGAGGAGAACAGAACCGTTGATAACGCAGTTGCTTCACTTGAAATTGATACCCGTGCTAAATCTCAAGTAAAAAGGTTATCGGGAGGAAATCAGCAAAAGGTGACAATTGGTCGCTGGGTCACTACTGGATTTGATCTACTTCTTTGCTTTGACCCAACAAGAGGAATCGATGTTGGAACTAAACAACAGATCTATGAATTAATCAGAAAATTTGCCGATGAAGGTAAGTCCGTACTGTTGTTTACATCAGAGCTTCGTGAGATTGCATTGACCTGCGACCGTGCAATCGTTATTTATGAGGGTAAGGTCCAGGCAAATCTTGAGATAGAAAAGTGCAATGAAGAAAATTTGATGAATGCTGCGCATGGATTGGTTGTCTCATCATGAATCTAGTCCAAGCTCGCAGACAAAGTTGGAATATCGGTATTGTTGTTTTAGTTCTCATTCTTGGTTTTTGGAGAATTAATCAACTACCTCAGTTTGGTTCATATGAGGCTCGCACATTCATCTTGGGTATTTTACCAATTGCACTTCTGTCGATGGGGCAGGCGGTCATCATCATCGGTGGCGGTATCAATCTTGCAATTGGCGCTGAAGCAGTCTTAATCAACTGTTTGAGTGCTAAATACATGGCTGGCACATCCTTTACGACTTCAGTTTTTTTGGCCTTCCTATTCATCGGCATCGGTGGACTTGTTGGTGCAATTACGGGTTGGATTGTCTCTGCATCAGGCATCGCCGATATTGTCGTCACCCTAGCCACCAGCTTTCTCTTGGTGGGTGTAGCTATGTTTGTTATGCCACAACCTGGTGGAGGTATCAACCAAGGTGTGGCTGACTTAATTGGTGGAAAAGATCCTAATTTTATCCCACCACTTATTTGGCTAATTTTGCCTCTTCTCATCATTTGGATTCCTCTCTATAGAAGTCGCACAGGAATTGCGATGTATGCAATTGGATCCAATAAGGATGCAGCTTTTCTTTCTGGCGTAAATGTCAATCGAACTCGAATTAAAGTGTATGCAGTTGGTGGGCTTTTTGCTGGCTTATCAGGAGTAGTTCTTACAGGAATAACTCTAAGTGCAAGTCCATTTGCAACAATCAGTAGTACAGCAACCCTAAACTCAGTTGCTGGAGCTGTCTTGGGTGGCGTTTCACTTGCGGGCGGCGTCGGCGGATTAGCGGGACCTGCAATGGCTGCCCTGGTTTTATATTTTATTCCAAATATCATGCTTGCTTCTGGAATTGATCCAGCTTATTCACAAATCATTACAGGCGCTCTAACAATTTTTGTTGTTTTAGTTGGCGGCCTTCTGCGCAAGCGAACGGGAAAGACATAAATGAGCACACTCAAGAACTTTGCGACAGTTAAGGTTTCCAAATCAATTTGGGCGCTCTTTGGAATTCTTATTGGATTGTTTTTGCTGACAAGCTTTATTGATCCCTACTTTTTCTCGATTCCAGCAGTTGGGGTAACCTTGTCACTTGCCGCACCTCTTGGATTGTTAGCTGCGGGTCAGACAATCTGCATGCTCACAGGTGGGATAGATCTATCAATTGCAATGATCGCAGCTGGAGCTGCCTTTATTGTCAGCGTTAAGTCTCCCTCAGGAACTGCTACAGCGCTGCTCTGGGGAGCGCTTTTCTGCATCCTTGTAGGATCAATTAATGGCTTAGCCGTTGGATTGTTCGGGATGAACCCGCTGATTATGACCCTTGGAATGAATGCTGTGTTGATCGGCGTGTTCACAGTTGGTGTAACAACTTTCCTGAAGGGCAGCTCATCGATGCCAGAGATTTTGGTAACGGCAAGCAATGCAACCTTCCTCTTTGATCCCTTTTCCTGGCCATTAGTCATTTGGGCTGTGATTGGTGGAATGCTCTTGTTCCTACTTAATAAAACCGGTCTTGGTCGTTTGATCTATGCAATAGGTGATAACGCCCAGGCGGCTCGTTTGGCTGGAGTCAAGGTCTGGCAAGTTCAGTGGGCAACCTATGTAATCTGTGCACTTCTTGGTGGAATTGGTGGAGTTCTCATCGGCGGACAATCAGGAGCTGTGGCCATTAGCCTTGCAAACCCTTTCCTACTTCCATCTGTTGCTGCGGTCGTAATTGGCGGAACATCGATTATGGGTGGAATAGGTAATTACACTGGAACGATTCTAGGAACACTGATCCTTACCGTTTTATCTTATTTATTAGCAACGATTAACTCATCTGAGGCTGTTAAGCAGATGATTTACGGAGCAATAATTCTGACCCTAGCCTGGACTTACTCCAAGATATCTCAGAACTCATAGAACCATGAAGATCAACTCCGCTGCAGTCATTGGTACAGGATTTATTGGTACTGTGCATGTGGAGTCGATACGACGAACAGGCGTTCATGTTAAAGGTGTTCTTGCAGGAAATCCTGAAAGTACAAAAATTGGTGCTAAGAAGCTTTCAGTAGATCAGCCATATGAATCTCTCGATCAGATTTGTGAAGATAAGGCTGTAACCGTTGTCCATGTGACCTCACCCAACGCACTTCACTATGTACAGGTCAAGCAGTTACTCAACGCCGGAAAGCACGTCGTCTGCGAAAAACCCTTGGCACTTTCCGCACAAGAAGGTAAAGAGTTGGTCGAACTAGCCAAAAAAACAAAGTTGATTCACGCTACCTGTTTTAATACACGTTTTTATCCTACGGTTCATGAAGCCAAGCATCTGATCAGCCAAAAACAAATT
>LIAM01000026.1 GCA_001438925.1 Actinobacteria bacterium BACL15 MAG-120619-bin91
TTGGTAAGAACTCCACCTTCACCACGAACAGATTCAGTTACCAAGATTCCACGAACAGATGGTGGCCACACCATTCCTGTTGGGTGGAACTGCAGGAACTCCATGTCAACCAGGTTTGCACCAGCCTTTAATGCAAGTGCATGTCCATCGCCGGTACCTTCCCACGAGTTGGAGGTAATCTTAAAAGTTTTTCCAACTCCACCAGTTGCAATGACAACTGCAGGTGCTTCAAACAAAACCTCTTCACCACTCTCGCGCCAGTAACCATATGCACCGGCAACCTTGCCCCCTTCTTTAAGGATGTCGGTGATAGTTAACTCTGCAAAGACTTTGATTCCGCTCTCCATATCGCCGGTTTCGCGACCATCCTTTTGCTGCAGCTGAACAATCTTCTGCTGCATTGTGCGGATGAGTTCTAGACCTGTGCGATCACCAACGTGGGCAAGTCGTGGATACTCATGTCCACCAAAGTTGCGTTGTGAAATCTTTCCCTCTTTAGTGCGATCAAAGAGCGCGCCCCACACCTCTAGCTCCCAGATGCGATCTGGTGACTCTTTTGCGTGAAGTTCAGCCATGCGGAAGTGGTTAAGGAACTTTCCGCCACGCATTGTGTCGCGGAAGTGAACCATCCAACTATCTTTGTCATTTACATTTCCCATTGATGCTGCAGCGCCACCCTCTGCCATAACTGTGTGGGCCTTGCCAAATAGGGATTTACAGATGATTGCAACGCGCAACCCTGATTCGCGGGCTTCAACAGCTGCACGTAATCCAGCGCCACCGGCACCAATTACCAGGACATCGTATTTATGGCGTTCTAGTGTCATAGTCGATTTTCCTTTTAGAAGAAGTAGAAGTTAGTCCATGCGCCAGATGAAACTTGGCGAACATAGATATCGGCGAATGCAACGGCAGCTAGTGAGAACCATGCATAACGTTGATGTGAATGGTTAAGGACTGAAACCCATGACCATAACTTGTAACGGACCGGGTGCTTTGAGAAATTCTTTAAACGCCCACCAATTGTGTGGCGACATGTATGACATGACATCGAGTACAACCACAACATTGCAGCACTTAATGTCAATACAAGTGAGCCCACACTTACGTGGCCCCATTCTCCCGCTGTATTTCTGTAAGAGATGATTGCGTCATAAGTCAAAATGACATTGAAAACCAAACCTGCATAGAAGAAGTAACGGTGTGCGTTTTGAATAATTAACGGGAAACGGGTTTCACCTGTATAGGTCTTGTGTGGTTCTGCAACTGCACATGCAGGTGGTGACATCCAAAATGAACGGTAATACGACTTGCGATAGTAGTAACAGGTCATTCGGAAACCCAATGGGAAGATTAAAATGATTAAGGCTGGAGATAGTGCAAAGTTAAAAACTTGAGAACTTACAGGCGTGAAGTTTGCGATTGTCGCACCTGGGTCACAGCTGTCAGATAGACAAGGAGAGTAAAAGGGTGAGATCAAGTGACTCTCTTTATTAAAGTAGTACTTGTTTTCAAAGGCGCGAAAGGTTGCGTAGATTACAAATGAGATCAGTACGCTAAAAGTTAAAAGTGGTTCTACCCACCACTTGTCTGTGCGAAGTGTGCGCTCTTTGATTTTGGCGCGCGTTGGTGAGAAAACACCTGACATTGACAACTCCCCTAGGTTATAAATAACTGGGAATAGTCTCCTCTTTTGCCCTAATTGTGGCTAGGCGTAAGAGCGCTTGCGCGGTATGAACTCAACCACAACGGCTGAAAAAGCCTTGGTCGAGAAAAATGGCGGAGGGCGTGGGATTTGAACCCACGAAACTTTCGTTTGCCGGTTTTCAAGACCGGTGCACTCGGCCGCTATGCGAGCCCTCCGTGGGAGAGGTTACCTGAATAAGGCTCAGGTGCAAAAAATACGCCTTACTTTAGGCGGGCAGATCTAATAGCTCTTCGATGATCTTTGCAACACCATCGGCTTGGCAAGGCTCTGCAACCGCCTTGGCAAAGGTTGCTGCTTCTGGGTGTCCATCCGACATTGCATACGATCGTGAAGCCCATTCCAGCATTGAAAAATCATTGGGGTTATCACCGAAGGAAACGCAATCATCAGCGGTTAATCCAAGTCGTCCCGCCATCATTGCAAGGGTGCTTCCCTTTGAAATATTGAGTGCTGATATTTCAATAAGTGAGTCTCTCGAAGTTGAATGGGTAACGGTTACCAGGTCTTGTAATTCGCGATGAGCGACCGCGACCATCTCATCTGATGTGAACTCGTGATTGCTACAGCGACCTAAAACTTTTAGAGCGGGACGATTGATCGCATCCTCGATCATGCTGACACCCACATTATCTAAACCAGCATCCCACTTTGGAATATACGCGATCTCACGGTGGTAGTGATCATTTGATTCAACTGCAAATGACATCTCAGGCATTGCGATTCGCATACGGCGAACAAGTTCAAATTGATCTTCGATTGAAATCATCCACTCCTCTAAAACCTTGTCATTAATCAAGTCATACAACATCGCACCGTTGCAACAGATCGCTTCGCCAAAACCGAAGGCATCGCGAATCTCTCCCATCCATCGTGGAGGTCGGCCAGTTACAAAAAAGATATGTATACCGAGATCTTTTGCGCGGGTAAAGACATCAATTGTTCGCTGAGAAATTACACCTTTGTGTGAAACAATTGTTCCATCTAGATCTGTAGCGATTAATTTTGGGCGTTTATTCACACCAACTCAAATCGTTGTGTTCCTAAGAAGGGTTGTAGCGCTGCTGGAACATTGACCGAACCATCAGCGTTTTGGTGGTTCTCGAGAATTGCAACAATCATGCGAGGAATAGCAACTAATGTGCCATTTAATGTTGCAACAGCCTTAGTTCCATCAGCATCCTTGAAGCGAATATTTAAGCGGCGGGCTTGGAATTCGGTGCAGTTAGATGTGCTTGTAACCTCGCGATACGCCTCTTGTGTGGGGATCCAGGCTTCAATATCAAACTTACGGTTGGCGCTAGCTCCCAGATCACCCGATGCAACATCGATGACTCGATATGGAATCTCCATCGCATTGAGAAAATCCTTCTCCCATTGCAGTAAACGCTTGTGCTCTTCCTTGGCTTGATCTGGATGACAGAAAGAGAACATTTCAACCTTGTCGAACTGGTGAACACGAATAATTCCGCGGGTGTCCTTGCCATATGTTCCGGCTTCGCGGCGGAAACATGATGAGTACCCTGCATAACGGATTGGTAATTTATCCGCTGGTAAAACCTCATCCATATGCATTGCTGCCAATGGAACCTCTGATGTACCAACTAGATAAACATCATCCTTTTCAAGATGGTAAACATTCTCTGCAGCTTGACCAAGGAAACCTGTTCCCTCCATCGCCGCTGGATTTACAAGCACCGGTGGAATCACAGGAGTAAAACCAGCCTTTAGCGCAGATGAGATTGCGTAGTTAACGAGTGCAAACTCAAGCATCGCGCCAACACCAGTTAGGTAGTAAGAACGAGAGCCTGCAACCTTTGCACCACGTTCGGTGTCAATTGCACCAAGTAACTTACCGAGCTCAACATGGTCCTTTGGTTGGAAATCAAAGCTTCGTGGGGTTCCAACATGTTCGATAATTACAAAATCTGCTTCCGTGCCAATAGGTGCATCAGGATCCAATAGATTTGAAAGCTGCATGATTAAACGCTTACTTTCCTCTTCTACCTCTGCACGCTTTGAATCAGCATCCTTTACCTTTATTGCAAGCTCCTTGGCGTTTTCAAGTAGCGCAGCCTTATCATCACCCTTTGCAGAGCCCACAGACTTAGATAAAAGGTTTTGTTCGGCGCGTAATGTCTCAAACTTTTCAATCGCAGCTCTGCGAACCTCATCAATAGCTAAAACCTTGTCAACGATCGATGCATCCTCGCCACGACCCTTTTGTGATGCGCGAACCGCATCTGGGTTTTCACGTAGATACTTGATGTCGATCATTTACCTGTCTTTTCTCGTGGGTATGAGCCAAGGAATCTAATGTCTTCGCAGATTGCTCGAAGGCTTTCTACCGCCTCCTTCACCGCTGTATCTGCGACATGACCCTCGGCATCAATAATGAAATGGTAATGGCCAAGCTCCAAACCGGTTGGACGTGACTGGATAAAGGTGAGGTTTACATCTCGCTTGGCAAACTCAGTCAAAATGTCGAGCAAGGCACCGGCATGATCAATTCCGATAAAGACGGCAAGGGATGTTCGATCCCAGCCAGTGCTCTTTGGAATTGACCCTGGTTTTGAAACCAATATGAAGCGGGTGATCGCGCCGATGTTGTCACCGATGTTGTCTGCAATTACACGTAACCCATAATGTGCCGCCGCAACTGGTGCTGCGATCGCTGCATCAAACTCACCACGTGCAATAGCCTCTGCGGCTGCAGCTGTTGATGCCGTTGAGATGAGTTCAGCATCTGGATAATTAGTTGCAACATAGTTACGGCACTGAGCCTCTGCATGTGGGTGTGTTGCAATACGTAGGATCTCTTTCTCATCACCCTTAATCATTAAAGCAAATGAGACGGGCAGAGTTACTTCACCAACAATTACAAGTGGTTCACCGGTTGCAAGCTCATCAAGTGTTCGAGCAACAACACCTTCGACTGAGTTTTCAATTGGTACCAATGCAAAGTGGGCCTTCCCTAAACGCACCGCATCAAGTGCTGCAGTTACGTTGGCATAAGGCATAAGGCGATCATTTGAGGAGGTGATCTTTTTAAGAGCCGCCTCTGTAAATGTTCCCTTGGGACCGAGATAGGCGTATGTACTCACTTGCTAATGATACCCGAGTACCGACCTCGCATATGACGGGGTATTTGTAATCAGCACATCAACGCCATTGTCAGCACAAAAACGCATATCGTCGGCGTTATCAACGGTCCATACAAAGAGATCGCGTGGATCTCTCTTCAAATAGGGTCTATTCCTCAATGTGGTAATCCGGGCCCGATAGCTCGTGCTGAAGTAAAGCGACGCATTGCAAAGCTATAAGAATCATGTAATAAAGCCACGGTGCTCAACTCTGGATTAAAGCTTCTCAACTTTTCAATTGCAAGCCAGGAAAATGACATGATGTGAATATCTGCAACCGCTTTTTCCTGTCCAAGAAGTTCTACGATCTTTCGCTCTACCGCACTTCCGGTTGGTACTGGGTGTTTGGTTTCAATCGCTAACTCTTTCTTGTTATCGCGGGCTAGTTCTAACAACTCCTCTAAAATAATCGCTTGTGGGTATAGCCGTTTAATCTCAGAAAAGGTTGAGTTTGCTATTACTGCAGAGTCACCTGAGATGCGTTGCATATCAGCGTCATGCCACAACACCAGTTGGTTGTCCTTTGTGATTCGAATATCACATTCAAAGCCATCGGCCCCATCATCAATAGCGGCTTTATAAGCATCCATTGTTAACTCTGGGTGTTTTATCGAGGATCCGCGGTGGGCGTAAATCTTCACCTTTGAAGGTTACACCGTTACTCTTAGAACTATGAGCGCACACTTCTTTGATACATCTGCGCGTTCAGCTATTGGGTTGGTGCGGCAGGGCAATGAGGATTCAGCTTTTACCTCCGCCCAGTTAATCGCTGTTGCCGATGGTATGGGTGGACATGCTGCAGGAGAAGTTGCTTCCCGCATTGCGGTGAAGGTTTTGCAATCTCTAACACCGGCTTTGATCTCAACGGAGATCGATGAGGATTCGATTGAAGATCTATTAATGCACTCGCTGCACAGTATCGACTCTGAAATTTCTGTAGTTACCTATGAAGATATTGAAAAACGTGGAATGGGTACAACGCTGACCGCTTTATTAATTCGAGATAAGCGCATTGCATTACTTCATGTTGGAGATTCGCGGTGTTACCGCCTGCGCGGGAATGTTTTAGAACAACTCAGCAATGATCACACCGTTATTCAGGAGCTGCTTGATCAAGGTGCGATCTCTGAGGCTGAAGCGGCAGAACACCCACAGCGTTCGATGTTGACCCAAGCCTTGCGTGGTGATGGGGATGTAACCCCGGTTCTGCAAATGTATGAGGTTAAAAAGGGTGATCGATACTTGCTATGTTCCGATGGTTTATCGGGGGTTTTGACAGATAAAGAGATCAAGATCGGATTAAAGAAATCTGAGAAAGAGGAAGCGGTTAAGTTTTTAATTGATGCAACATATGTTAATGGTGCACCTGATAATGTCACCGTACTTATCGCAGATATTTCAGAGGTATTAGATACATCCACATCATTGTTAGGAGCAGCTCATGATTAATTCGCTCCTAGGTGATCGCTACAAACTTGGCGAGATGATCGGCACTGGTGGAATGGCTGATGTATATATCGCTGATGACACACGCCTGGCACGACAGGTTGCGGTAAAGGTATTGAGAAGTGATTTAGCTAGAGATCCATCCTTTGTGGCCCGCTTCCGTAAAGAGGCATTAGCTGCTGCAGCCTTAAACCATCCTGGAATTGTTGCTGTTTATGACTCGGGTGAGGTACCTGAGCCATACATTGTTATGGAGCTAATTTCAGGACACACCCTGCGCGAATTGATTCACAAAGGCGAACGTGTTCCTTTAAAACGCGCACTTGAAATTGGTGAGGGAATTCTGGCTGCGCTTGAATACTCACATCACAGTGGAATTGTTCACCGCGATATCAAACCTGCAAACATCATGATTACAGATAATGGTGATGTAAAGGTGATGGATTTTGGAATCGCACGTGCGCTGGCTGATTTAGGTGCAACCCTTACAAGTACCTGGAATGTTGTAGGTACAGCACAGTACTTATCACCCGAACAAGCATTAGGTGAGATAGCAGATCTGCGTAGTGATATTTACTCAACTGGTTGCTTGTTGTATGAAATGTTGACTGGTAAACCACCATTTACTGGTGAAACGCCGGTATCGATTGCATATCAACATGTATCTGGAGTTGTAGCTACACCTAGTTCAATTGTTCCTGGACTTCCGGCTGGAATTGATACCTTGTTAGCGGTTGCTCTAGCGAAAAATCCAGATGAGCGTTATCAATCGGCAGGTTTAATGTTGGATGATCTCTATAAAATTCAGGCCGGACAGGTTGTAACTACCAAGGTTGTAAAGCAACCTGTTTCTCGCCGTAAGGTGCTGATTGGAGCGATTAGTACAATAGTGGCGGTCGGAGTGGCTATCGGCGGGGTGTTTCTCACCCGTCCAGATGGTGCAACCACCAATCTTCCACAACTTCCCAATGTTGTTGGTTTAACTCAAGCCGAAGCCCAGGCTTTGCTTTCAGATTATGTCGTTACTATCTCGCGGGCCTTTGATGGAAGGATTCCGAAGGATCGTGTAGCAAGCCAGATTCCTTTAGCGACCACCCGAGTACAAAAAGGCTCTGGTGTTGTTTTAACGATTTCAGATGGACCTGGAAATACAGTTGTCCCTATTGATCTGGTGGGAATGTCTTTAATTGATGCGCGTGGATCATTAGCTGCGGTTGGTTTATTGGTCTCTTCAACAGAGGCTGTTCCATCTGATCAACCACAGGGAACAGTTTTGAAGGTAACCCCAGAACCTGGTTCAACAATTACCGCAGGCAGTGGTGTAGTTCTTCAAATCGCAAGTGGTGAAATTACCGTTCCATCATTGATTGGTACAGATGCTTTGCAAGCCAAGACAATCTTGGTGCAAGAAGGTTTCTTCGTGCGTGAGGTGGAGGGTTACGATGCTAATCAACCGATTGGTGTTGTTATCCGACAAGCACCAGATGGTGGAACTACACAAACCATTGGTAAGTCAGTAACAATTACAATTAATAAGGCGCCGTAACTTATCGAAAAACTACGGGAGATAACCCGACTGCACGTTCGCGAGCGCCTTTATCTCCACACATCACCAACCAGTTAGCAAGCATGTGATGTCCATGCTCTGTTAATACAGACTCTGGATGAAACTGCACACCCTGAATTGGAAGTGTTGTGTGCTCCATTGACATTACTAAACCTGTATCTGTTGAACCGGTGATATGTAATGAGTGTGGAACAGAATCTTTTTCAACACATAAAGAGTGATAACGGGTTGCGGTAAATGGTGATGGCAGATCTGCCAACACACCCTCTTGTTTGTGATACACAAGGGATGTCTTTCCGTGTAATAGTTCTGGTGCGCGCGAAACCGTTGCACCAAATGCAACTCCGATCGCTTGATGCCCCAGACACACCCCAAACAATGGAATCGCGTGCTCGGCGCAGTACTTGATCATCTCTACTGAGATCCCCGCTTTTTCAGGGGTTCCGGGGCCTGGAGAGATAAGGACCCCGTCGTAATCAGCTGCCGCATCCACCGCCACCGCATCATTTCGAACCACGGTGCACTCTGCACCTAACTGCTGCAGGTACTGCACCAAGTTAAAGACAAAGGAGTCGTAATTGTCGATCACGAGAATTTTGGTGGCCATAGGAGCATTGTGTCTCATGGTGTATCTTTCGCGTATGCCTAAATCAAAGCTACGTAAAAAGGTCGTTGAGCAGCGCGCTCACAATCAAGAGGTTGGTATTGAAGCACCTCATGAACCATTAGAGAGCCCGCGCTGGCTTGCTCCAACAATGGTCGCCGCCTTTTTGATCGGCTTATTCTGGATCGTGGTCTTCTATGTAACCCAGACCCTGTACCCAGTGCCAGGAATTGGCGCATGGAACATGATTATCGGCTTTAGCTTTATCGGTGTGGGCTTCTCCCTCGCTACCCGTTGGCGCTAATCCTTCTAATTACACCCGTGTAATTCGATCCACACTGTGGGTAAACCCTGTGGATAACTTATCTACGAGCCATAACCAGTTGGGCGGCTACTACCCCGCCGATTAATCCACCAAGATGTGCCCGCCAATCCACGCCACCTATGGCAAAGCCAAAGGCGAAGTTGATTCCGATAATCACAACAATGGATCGAATATCTGCGCCAATTCTCCTGCCAACAATTGCAAGTGCGCCAAACAATCCAAAGATCGCACCCGATGCACCCACTGATGCTCCATAAATAGGTGCAAAGTATGCCGATGTAAAAGATCCAGTTAGTAACGAGATGAAAAATACAGTTAAAAGCTTTTGTTTACCGAAGGCATCTTCTAGGGGATTACCCAAAACCATCAGCGCGTACATATTAAAACCAAGATGAAGAAATCCGCCATGAGTAAGAGCAACTGTAAATAACCGGTACCACTCGTTAGTCAACTGCAAGTACTCAAAACTTGGAAGAAGTAGCTCTCGTTGTAGCGATGGAACTACCATCTGCAGCAGATAAGCACCGCAGATAACTGCGATTAACGAATAAGTGGCAGAACGTTTAAGCAACTGTAACGCTATTAATTGTTATGTCAGTTGCCGGTTTATCCTGTGCACCGGTCTTTGCAGTTGCAATCGCATCTACAACAGCTTGACTTGCAGCATCCTTGACCTCGCCAAAGATGCTGTGTTTGCGGTTTAACCAGGTCGTTGGTGCCACAGTGATAAAGAACTGTGAACCATTTGTTCCGGGTCCCGAGTTCGCCATCGCAAGAATGTATGGACGATCAAAGGTTAATTCGCCATGAAACTCATCTGCGAAACGGTATCCCGGTCCACCTGTTCCGCGACCAAGTGGATCTCCACCTTGGATCATGAAGCCATCGATGACACGATGGAAAATCGTTCCGTCGTACAACTTCGCAGTTGTCTTGTCACCAGTGCGTGGGTCTGTCCACTCCTTTGCACCCGTTGCTAGTTCTACAAAGTTTGCAACTGTCTTTGGTGCGTGGTTAGGAAATAGCTCAATAACAATGTCACCGAGTGATGTGTGAAGGGTTGCTGTTGATGACATGGCTTTCTCATTTCTATTAGCGAGGTAGAAGATGGTTCTGAAAACTACTGTGGAGACCAGGGGAATCGAACCCCTAACCCCCGCCTTGCAAAGGCGGTGCTCTACCAATTGAGCTAGGTCCCCGTATTAGAACGGGTGGGCCCAGGTGGACTTGAACCACCGACCTCTTCCTTATCAGGGAAGCGCTCTAACCAGGCTGAGCTATGGGCCCGCAACAAGATCGCTCTTGATTGCAGAAGTGCAAGATTACCTTGAACTCCACTAACTCCCAAAACGGGGGTTAATATCCTTTAACTCAGAATGCGAACCATACTAACTTTTGGCGGAAATCTCATCTTCGCCATTCTTGGTTACCGACAACAGGCTCACACCTTCATCGAGATTGACCAAGCGCACACCCATGCTGTCGCGGCCAGTCTGACGGACCTCAGCTGCAGGGGTTCTCATGACAGTTCCAGCCGATGTAATCGCAAGGATCTCATCCTCATCACGAAGAACCAACGCACTAACTAGGGAGCCGCGTGAACTCTCATCGATCTTGGCGGCTTTAATTCCGATTCCACCGCGACCCTGCAATCGATACTCATCGATTGGAGTTTTCTTTCCGTAACCACCGTTAGTTGCGGTAAATACAAATGAATCCATTGCAAGCTCTGCATTAACACGTGCCATGGTTAAGAGATCATCACCGGTGCGGAACTTCATTCCAATAACACCACTTGTTGAACGACCCATCGAACGCAGTGATTCGTCATCTGCGGTGAAGCGCAGCGACATTCCCTTTGTTGAGACCAAAAGTAATTCATCATCGGTATTAATCAAGGATGCCGAGACAACCTCATCACCTGGCTTTAATGTAATTGCGATTAATCCACCTGTGCGTGGTGAGTCATACTCAACCAATGGTGTCTTCTTCACTAAACCATTACGGGTTGCAAGAACTAGGTAAGGAGTGATTGTGTAATCCTTTAATGACAAAACTTCAGCAATTTTCTCATCTGGTTTGAATGCCATCAGGTTTGCAACATGTTGTCCGCGGGCATCGCGGCCTGCATCTGGAAGTTCATGAACCTTTGCCCGGTAGACGCGACCTTGATTTGTAAAAAACAATAACCAATCATGGGTTGATGCCACAAAGAAATGATCTACAACATCATCTTCTTTTAACGCCGCACCCTTAACTCCGCGACCACCGCGGCGCTGTGATCGATAAAGATCTGCCATAGTACGTTTTGAGTATCCACCCCGAGTAATAGTTACAACAACATCCTGATCTGGAATTAAATCCTCTGCGCTGAAATCACCTTCGCTAGCAATAATCTGTGTGCGTCGCTCATCGCCATACTTAGTAACCAAATCAGCAAGCTCTGTCTTAACAATCTCCCGTTGTCTTTCTGGGCTTGCTAGGATTTTGTTTAATTCAAC
>LIAM01000027.1 GCA_001438925.1 Actinobacteria bacterium BACL15 MAG-120619-bin91
TGTTTACGCAGGTTGCATCAGAGCTTAAGAGCCGTGAGGGCGTCACTCTCACTGTTGTCGATGCCGCTTAATAAGTACGCGCCACAAGTAGCAACTCACCGCCGTACGCAGAGAGCGATCCTTCAAGCAACTAAAGAGTTAATTGCAACTACTGGGCTGAAAAAAATGTCAATGATTGAGATTGCAGATGTCTCAGAGGTCTCTCGGGCAACTTTGTACAACCACTATCGCGACAAAGAGAGCGTTCTTCTTGCATTGTGCGAATCGGAGTTAGCCCGATTGGTTGAGATTGCACAGAAAGCGCCAGATGCAACAACAGCACTCGAACAGATCTCTGTAGAAATTTCGCAAGATAAGGCACTTATGGCCATGCGCGCTCAAGATCCCGATTCATTAACTGTTGCTTTATCGGCTCAGACAGACACTTTGTGGAAAGCATTTTCTATCGCTATGGCACATTTGTTGGGAAGCGAAAAAAGTGAGCTGGCTATACGATGGTTAATCGGACAGGCCTTGCATCCAATCAATGCGCGGCAATCTCGCCTACAAGCAGAAGCTATTACAGGCATTGCGAATCTCTGATCTTCGCGAGCGAATCACTCTGTCATTTGGTGATTCTTGGGCCCCGTCATTCTCCTCCGATATCGCCCTCTCTGAACTCGGTAGCAAAAGTGTCAATGAGGCGCTAGCAGCTGGGTTTGAACCAGATATTATTTGGAAAGCGGTATGTAAGGCACATCCGAATGAGACAGAAAAGTACAAGTACTAATGCCCGTAGTTGCCCATCAATTTACACAGGACATAAGAAACCCCACCTTGGTTTTGGTTCATGGCTTAGGTTCTGCCGGAACAATTTGGAAAACTTTGGTTCCGCAGTTGGTAGAAAGTTTTACGGTTTATGCCGTGGACCTTCCGGGTCATGGTGAAGCACCGCTGAGAGATGATGAAGAGATGGATCCACGTTCTCTGGCCCGGGCGATAGTTGATTACATGGCCAATGATCAGGGTGTTGAAAGTATGCACGTCGCCGGAAACTCTCTTGGAGGATGGATAGCACTTGAGATGGCAGCGGTTGCTCCCGACCATGTTCTCAGTGTTACTGCATTAGCCCCAGCTGGTTTGTGGCATGAACAACCACCGCGAAAGTTCCCACCAAGTCTTGATGCCCGAATCCTTGCAAAAATTTCACAGTATTTCATGAAGACCGCATATCGAATCCCATTACTAAAGGCTATTGGTTATAAGAAGATCACACACTTGTGGCGTGAATTGAGTTTTGAGTCTTGTCGCGATTCAGTCATCGCAATGGCGCGTTCAAAGGGTTATATGCCGATGTGGCATGGTGCTAATGGGCGCAGGTTTGAATCTGTCGTACCCAAGAAAGTAGTGCTCTCGGTAATTTTTGGAGATGAAGATCGCACTCTTCCAGAGGAGATTGCGCAAGAAAAAGAGGTTGCACCTGATCACGCTAATTGGATAGTCGTTGACAACTGTGCACATGTAATCATGTGGAACTATCCTGATTTAACCGTTAATTTGATTAAGCAAACTGCAAAGGTGGCTTAGCAGTAAACCTCAAGCACCCAAGGCTCTTTTTCACTCGCATCAATTAATGTGCAGGTAAATGCTTGCGACACAACTTCCAGTAATTCCTGAGGCGTCTTAATATCGATACCAGCTAAAAGAATATGTCTAGTAACCTCACCACGAGTTTTCTTAGACATATGTGTGACTATCTTCTTTTCTCCATCAACATGTGTAAATACCTTGACTTCGACGGTTTTTTCAGTGGGGGATTTCCATACCGTTTGATATGTCGATGATCTGCAATCGATGATCAAATCGGTTTTGATTCCATTGAGCACCGATGCAACTTTAGGAGCCTTCTCCTTATTATTGATTTTCTCTTTGTACGGCTCAATAGGATCCTGGGGTCGAACCGCTGCATACCGTGCCGAGATTATGACGATCCAACTGTGCGCCAGCTTTCTCTGAGCCGCGGTCAGGGTGCTCCACCCCAGGGCGGTGTAGAGAACCCCCGTATAAACCTCAATGGCGGGTGCTGCGGTAGGGGATTTCTTCTCAGAAGGGGGTAGCAGGATCAACACCGGCTCAGTATGGCGGGACGACACGCACAATTGTTGTCAGTACCCCCTGATACCTTTCGAACAGATGTTCGGATAGAATTATCTCGTAAAGCCAGAGCGGTTCCAACCTCCGCCCGCATGCGATCCACACCTTGTGTGGGGGTCAAGCGGTCCGTCGTTGGGTCTCCGTACCTTCTGGGCCGACACCAAACGGCTCTGCAGACAGCAGAACGTTCTATCGAAAGGAATGTAAGTGGCTACTGAAAAAAGCAATAAAGCCAATGATGCAGCACAAGATAAAGCCAACAGCGAACGCCAAAAAGCGCTCGACACAGCCCTAGCCCAGATCGAACGTCAATTTGGTAAAGGCTCAGTAATGAAGATGTCAGAGCGACAGAACACAGTTATTGAAGTTATTCCAACAGGTTCAATCGCTCTTGATATAGCACTTGGAATTGGCGGACTCCCACGAGGCCGCGTTGTTGAAATTTACGGACCAGAGTCATCAGGTAAGACAACGCTGACATTGCATGCGATCGCAAATGCTCAAAAGGCTGGCGGAATCTGTGCATTCATCGATGCAGAGCATGCATTTGATTCAGAGTATGCAAAGAAGCTTGGTGTCGATATTGATGCGCTACTCGTCTCACAACCAGATACCGGCGAGCAGGCACTTGAGATCATGGACATGCTTATTCGATCAGGTGCTCTTGATCTAGTTGTAGTTGACTCAGTTGCTGCACTTGTTCCACGTGCTGAAATCGAAGGCGAGATGGGAGACTCACACATGGGTCTACAGGCTCGTTTGATGTCACAGGCGCTTCGTAAAATAACTGGTGCGCTGCACCAATCAAAGACAACAGCGATCTTTATCAACCAGCTCCGTGACAAGATCGGTGTTTTCTTCGGATCTCCTGAGACAACTACTGGTGGTAAGGCGCTTAAGTTCTACGCCTCTGTTCGTCTAGATATCCGTCGTATTGAAACATTGAAGGATGGCCAAGAATCAGTTGGTAACCGTACCCGCGTTAAGGTAGTCAAGAACAAGATGGCTCCACCTTTCAAGCAGGCTGAGTTCGACATCATCTACGGCACAGGTATCTCACGTGAAGGCTCATTGATCGACATGGGTGTAGATATCGGAATCGTTAAGAAGTCCGGTGCTTGGTACACATACGAGGCTGATCAACTAGGACAGGGTAAGGAGAATGCACGTGCATTCCTACTTGATAACCCAGATCTAGCAAATGATATTGAGAACAAGATCCGTGAACACTTTGTACCGGTTGAGGTTGATCCAGCGCTCGTTGCTGCGATCGATGAGGCCGCCGCAGAGGTGGATTTCTAAGCTTCGATGCTTGAATACGTAAAGGTCGACCAGGAGGCTGACCCTTACTCAATCGCAAACACCATCGCATTAAATGCTTTGGTTGCGCGAGCCAAGAGTAAGGGTGAGCTACTGGCGCATCTTAAAAAGCGCGGGGTCGAGGATGATGTTGCCAATGCAACTGTTTTTAGACTTCAAGAAAAGGGGTTGATCAACGACTCAGAGTTTGCCAAGGCGTGGACACAATCCCGTCACACCTCTAAGAAGTTATCCAAGCGAATCATCGCCTCTGAACTTCGCACTAGGGGAGTAGATCAACAAAGTATTGATGAAGCTCTCGATGAGATCGATGATGAGTCTGAGTACCGCACCGCATTTTCATTAGCGATGCGAAAGTACAGCACCATGAGTCGTCTGGAGTCAGAGGTTCAAATTCGCAGAGTTCAATCTCTGCTCCAGCGAAAAGGTTTTGCCTTTTCAACTATTTCGCGAGTTATTCGCGAGTTAGGTATTCAGTCAGACGAGCAGCGGTAGCAACCACTGCAGCGGCATGAATGCGGCCTGGTTGACGTCCTAGACGTTCGATCGGGCCGCTAATGCTGACAGCGGCGATTACCTTGCCATTAGGTGCACGAACCGGTGCAGATACAGATGCAACACCAGCTTCACGTTCACCAACAGATTGTGCCCAACCTCGACGACGATCTGCAGATAATTGTGCGGCGGTAAAGCGCGCATTTGTTAAACCGCGATGAATCTTCTCTGAATCCTCCCAGGCCAACAAAATCTGTGCTGCAGATCCTGCCTGCATAGTTAAAGCAGCACCTACTGGAACAGAGTCGCGCAGACCAGATAAACGCTCAGCGACGGCAACACAGATACGCAAATCACCTTGGCGACGGTACAACTGCGCACTTTCTCCAGTTGCATCACGTAGCGCTGATAGCGCAGGTGCGGCAGCGGCTAGCAAACGATCCTCACCAGCGGCAGCGCCTAGTTCGGCAGAACGTGGACCCAAGACAAAACGACCCGTTAAGTCGCGGGCAACTAAGCGATGGAACTCAAGTGCAACAGCTAAACGGTGCGCGGTAGGACGAGCGATACCGGTTGTGGCTACAAGTTCAGCAAGTGAGTGTGGGCCAGCCTCGAGGGTGCTCAAAATTGCCACCGCTTTGTCTAATACGCCAACTCCGCTATTATTTCTGTTCACAGAGTGATATTACCATCTCATTATCTGATACAGCAAGTTGATACACAAAAGGAGCACGAGACCGTGGGTAAAACTTTAGCCGAGAAGATTTGGGCAGAGCATGTTGTTCGCCAGGCAGATGGTGAACCCGATCTGATCTACATCGATCTACATTTAATTCACGAGGTTACTAGCCCACAAGCATTTGATGGTTTGCGTCTTGCTGGCCGCTCTGTACGCCGCCCAGATCTAACAATTGCGACAGAGGATCACAACGTTCCTACAATGAATATTGATAAGCCAATCGCAGATCCTGTCTCAAAGCTGCAGGTAGATACCTTGCGTGCAAATTGTGCAGAGTTTGGTTTGCGCATTCACTCCCTTGGCGACAAGGACCAAGGGGTGGTGCATGTTGTTGGGCCACAACTTGGAATCACTCAGCCAGGCATGACAATTGTTTGTGGAGATTCACATACATCCACACATGGTGCCTTTGGTGCACTTGCATTTGGAATAGGAACCTCTGAGGTTGAGCATGTGCTTGCGACTCAAACCTTGCCGCTACAGCGCCCAAAGACTATGGCGATCAACGTTGAAGGCTCATTAAAGCCAGGCGTTACATCAAAGGACATCATTCTTGCAATCATTGCAAAGATCGGCACCGGAGGCGGCCAGGGCTATGTGATCGAATATCGCGGAAGTGCCATTCGTGCGCTGTCTATGGAATCACGCATGACTGTGTGCAACATGTCCATTGAAGCTGGTGCTCGCGCAGGATTGATCGCTCCAGATCAAACCACCTTTGATTACATCAAGGGTAAGCCACACGCACCAGAAGATTTTGATCCAGCGGTTGCTTACTGGAAGACATTGTTCACCGACTCTGATGCGAAGTTTGATGTCGAGGTTGATCTCAACGCTGATGATCTAGAGCCATTTGTAACATGGGGAACTAACCCAGGTCAGGGTCTTCCACTCAACGCTGTTGTTCCTAACCCTGCAGATTTTGCAGACTCAGAACAGCGCACAGCGGCAGAGCGTGCACTTGTCTACATGGGCCTTGAAGCAGGAACACCTTTGAAAAAGATAGCGATTGACACTGTTTTCTTGGGCTCTTGCACCAATGGTCGTATTGAAGATTTACGTGCAGCAGCAGATATTTTGAAGGGAAAGAAGATCGCATCATCTCTTCGCATGTTGGTCGTTCCAGGATCAGCACGTGTTCGCCTTGAAGCAGAGGCTGAAGGGCTCGATAAGGTCTTTCTCGATGCAGGTGCTGAATGGCGCAACGCTGGATGTTCAATGTGCCTAGGCATGAACCCTGATCAACTTGCAGTTGGTGAGCGTTCTGCATCAACTTCAAACCGTAACTTTGAAGGACGTCAAGGCAAGGGTGGCCGTACCCACTTAGTAAGTCCACTTGTCGCAGCTGCAACCGCGCTGCGTGGAACCCTGTCTTCACCTGCGGATCTGTAAGGAGCGATTGACTATGGAAAAATTCATTACACATATTGGAACTGGTGTTCCACTTCGCCGCAGCAATGTTGATACAGATCAGATCATTCCCGCTGTTTACCTTAAGCGTGTAACACGAAGTGGATTTGAGGATGGACTATTTGCTGCTTGGCGCAATGATCCTGAGTTTGTTTTAAACCAACCTCAGTTCAAAAGCGCGACTGTTCTAGTAGCTGGCGCTGATTTTGGAACGGGATCATCTCGCGAACACGCTGTGTGGGCGCTCCAGAACTATGGCTTCAAGGTAGTTATCTCAAGCCGCTTTGCAGATATCTTCCGCGGAAACTCTCTTAAGGGTGGATTGCTTACAATCATTCTGGATCAAAGCGATGTAGAAGCGATGTGGGAGGCGATTGAAGCAGAACCTGCAACACCAATCACGGTAAACTTAGAAGAGCGCACAGTGTCTTACGGCTCAAAGAACTTGCCCTTTGCGATCGATGATTACACCCGCTGGCGTTTGATGGAGGGTCTGGACGACATCGGTCTGACCTTAAAACAGACTGATTTCATTGACTCATTTGAGAAAAAGCGCCCTGCCTACAAACCTGCAACCCTTCCAATTCGTTCATAAGGGTTGAAAACAAGCGTAATTCATTGTTTTTTGCATAGGGTGAAGCAGGTTATGTAGAACTCTCAATCTGTGATTTAGAGTTTTCTACGCATAAAAATCAATGTTTTTTGGATTTTGCCTGTAATAAAAAATTGCGACACGCGCATTTCAATAGCGTAATCACCCCTTATGTGCGCGTAAGTTTATGAACACGTTAAGCGGTTGCTTAACATTTACGCGTAAATAAGGGGATTTCAATGAATAAGGCCCAATTCATTGCTGCGTTAGCACCACACTTCAACGACAGCAAGAAGGAAGCAGCTCACGCTGTAGATATCGTTTTTGACACAATCGTTCGCAACCTTTCAAAGGGCGAAGATGTAATGATCAACGATTTCGGTAAGTTCAAGAAGGTTGATCGCAAGGCACGTATGGGACGTAACCCATTCACCGGCGAGACAATCAAAATCAAGGCTTCAAAGAAGGCTCGCTTCCTACCTGCAAAGGCGCTTAAGGAAGTTATTTCAGGAGATCGTAAGTTGGCTCCTGCACCAAAGCCAGCGCCAAAGGTTGTTGCAAAGCCAGCAGCCAAGAAGGCGGCTCCAAAGAAGGCTGCGAAGAAGTCAGCTAAGAAGGCACCTGCTAAGAAGAAGCCAGCAGCGAAGAAGGTTGTAAAGAAGGCAAAGAAGAGGTAATTCTCTCTCCTGTAAAGACGGGGTCGGCTAACGCTGGCCCCGTTTTTGCATGTACAGCACTAGTATTTCTTCCATGATGGAGTACAAGGTTTCATACGCTCCTCCAACGGGTAAACCTCTTGGGACAAACCTCGCCTTTAAAGTTGGCACCAAGGTGATGATTCCCATTATGAATTTAATAGCAAAGAAGGTTTGGCTGGGCGGTGAAAACCTGCCGAAGACCGGCAAGGTAATTGTGGCCAGCAATCATCTCTCCTATTTAGATGTCCTATTTCTCACCCATTTTCTCTTCCGAAATGGTCGTGCCCCTCGATACATCGGCAAGGAAGGTGTCTTCAAAGTTCCTGTAATTGGCAAGATAGTTTTAGCCGCTGGAATGGTCCCAGTTGCACGTGAGAGCAAGGATGCTTCTAAAGCTTTAGATCACGCGGTGAAGTTACTTGAAGGTGGTCACTGTGTGGGTGTCTACCCTGAAGGCACATTAACTCGCGATCCAGATGGTTGGCCGATGGTTGCAAAGACCGGGTTGGCCAGGTTAGCAATTGCTACCCGCACGCCTATTGTTCCAATTGCGCAGTGGGGCTCGCAGATTGTGATGCCAACCTATGAGAAGAAGTTAAAGGTATTTCCTCGTACACCGATTAAGATCTTGGTAGGAAAGCCCTTGGATCTTTCACCATGGTATGGAAAAGAGAATGACCCTGATGCTCTGCGGGATGCAACAGCCTTTGTGATGCGTGAGTTAACAAATTTGCTGGAACAACTTCGTGGCGAAAAACGTCCAGTAGAAATCTTTGATCCACATCTTTCCACCCTTCCTCGCATCGGCAACTTTAAGAAGGCAAGGAAGAAGTGAGCAAGGTTGTAGTTTTAGGTGCCGGTCAATGGGGAACTACGATGGCCCAGGTTCTCTGTGATGCCGGAAACCATGTGTTGATGTGGGGACGCAGCCAAGAGTTAGTAGATGAGGTCAATGAAAAACACACAAACTCTAAGTACTTAGATGAGAATATTTTGCCGGTTGGATTAAAGGCAACCACTGATTTATCCGAGGCCTTTGAGTACTCAAATATTTATGTATTGGCGGTACCGGCGCAGACACTTCGTGAAAATCTCACCGCCTGGAAATCCATGGTTCAACCCAACGCCTTGTTTATAAGTACGCTCAAAGGTATTGAGGTAAGCACGATGTCCCGTATGACTGAGATTATCTCTGAGGTCTTAGAGACTGAAAACATTGCAATCATTACTGGGCCAAACCTTGCAAATGAGCTGATTCTGCGCCAGCCAGCAGGTGCGGTTGCTGCAGCTACAACAATTGGAATCGCTGAAAAAGTTCAGCAACTCTTTACGACACCGTATTACCGCGTTTACACATCGGTAGATGTTTTAGGGTGCGAACTTGCTGGTGCGATCAAAAGTGTTATTGCGCTAGCGGTAGGTATTTCAATTGGAATGGGGTATGGAGAAAACACCCAAGCGATGCTGATTACTCGTGGACTTAATGAAGTGGCCCGTTTATGTGCAGCCCACAACGCAGATCCACTCAGCGCTGCAGGTCTTGCTGGTATGGGAGATCTCGTTGCAAGCTGCGGATCGGCCCTTTCTCGAAACCGTACCTTTGGTGAAGTTTTAGGAAAAAGCGGATCTATGGAGGTAGCTAAAACTCAGGTGGCAAAAACAGTTGAAGGTGTTGCCTCATCAAGTGCGGTACTGGAAATTGCACACCGCGTCGGAATCGAAGTTCCAGTTATCGAAGCGGTTGCAGATGTAGTTTCAGGCTCATTGACTCCAGAACAAGCACTTGATCGTCTTATGGAGATTACGACTAAAGCAGAGAACTTCATTCGATGAGCACGTTAACTGTTGCCATTATCTGCGGAGGACCAAGCAGTGAGCATGATGTCTCATGTGTCTCAGGTGGGGGAGTTTTAAAAGGACTCGACACAGAGAGTTTTACTCCCATTTTGATCGGAATCACGAAGGCGGGTAAGTGGGTCGCACTTGATGAAAACTATCCGCTGGCAATCAAAAATAAGGTGATGCCTACGATTGAAGATAACGGAACATCTGTACAACTTTCAACTGGTGGCTTGGTCATCAACGGCAACTTTGTTCAGATCGACTGCATCTTTCCAGTGCTACATGGCGAGTTTGGTGAGGATGGAAAGATTCAACAACTTCTTGAGGATGCACACATTCCATATGTTGGTAGCGGAGTTAAAGCTTCAGCAGATGCCATGGATAAAGCAAAGTCCAAGGAGCTTTTTGTCGCTGCTGGTATGAAGGTTGCACCAGGTGTAGTGCTTACACGACATGAGCCAGTACCTGATGCCAAGAGGTTTACCTATCCAGTATTTGTTAAACCATCTAGCGGGGGCTCTAGTCGCGGCACACATAAAGTTAAAGCAGCAGATCACTTAAGTGCTGCGATTGAGGATGCCTTTTTATATGATGACAAGGTTCTGATTGAAACCGCTATTAAGGGGCGCGAAATTGAGTGCGCAGTTCTAGAGCGTGATGGAACAAGTTATGCCTCTGTGCTGGGAGAAATAGTTGTTGATCCTCGTTTTGAGTTTTATGATTTTGAGGCAAAGTATTTAGATGATGCAACGACCGTAAAGATCCCAGCCGAGATCTCAGAGGCCGATACACAATCTATTCAAATCGCGGCCATAAAGGCCTTTGATGCGATTGGCTGTTCTGGACTTGCACGATGTGATTTTTTCTATACTGATGATAATCAAATTATTATGAATGAGATCAACACAATGCCTGGCTTTACAGGAACTAGCGTCTATCCAAAGTTATGGGATGCAACAGGTGTTTCTTACACCCAATTAATATCAGGATTGATTGAATCCGCCCTTAACAAGTAGGGATGGTATTTAGCTCAGGTGTGTAACTGGGCAGGTCAAGGTACGTGTAATTCCAGGTACCGCTTGAACCTTAGAGAGAACCTGACGACCAAACTCCTCCATGCTTGCAGCCTCTGCACGCATGATTACATCATAAGGACCGGTAACACCCTCAGAGAATGTAACGCCAGGAATCTTTGCCACGGCATCTGCAACTCCAGTTGCCTTACCAACTTCAGTTTGAATCAAGATAAAAGCTTGTACTGACATGAGATGTCCCTCCTGGTCGATGGCTAAACGCTACCGCAGATGAGCCCCAACGAGGTAGTCGATTAGGCTAGGCGGTATGAACTTCGATGAGGCGAGGGTAATCGCGGCACTGGCACGCATATTTGGCGGCTCACAGCGCGGAGTTGAGATCGGTATTGGAGATGATGCCGCCGTTGTAAAAACATCTGAGCGAACCGCAATCACCACCGATATCGCGGTTGAAGGTACCCACTTCAATACGCAATGGTCTAGCGCTTTTGATATCGGTCGAAAGATCACAGCGGCAAACCTTGCCGACATTTATGCGATGGGTGGCTCACCTAAATTTTTAGTAGCTGCGGTAACACTTACTGGCGATGAATCAATGGAGTGGATTGAAGAGCTTGCCGAGGGAATTGCACATGAAGCAAGTAGTTGCGGGGCGTACGTTGTCGGGGGAGATTTAGCTAAGGGTCCATGTAAAAGTATTGCAATCTCGGCGATCGGACAGATTGATATCGCAATTACTCGATCCGGGGCACAACCTGCAGACTCAATCTATATATCTTCATTACCGGGCTGGTCTGCAGCGGGGCTTGCCATTATTGAAAAGGATCTTGACTCAGATATCGCT
>LIAM01000028.1 GCA_001438925.1 Actinobacteria bacterium BACL15 MAG-120619-bin91
CTGCATGCGGTGTCAGAGTTTTCTGCTCCAACCGTTGATTACGCAGCAGCGGTTCAGTTTTCAAATGCAAAGGCCAGCTCAATGTGTGACATCAGTGACGCATTGGTAATTCAAGCCGAACAATTAGCTAATGCATCATCTGTTCATTTAGCTTTTGATGAAAAGTTGATCGAGAGCCACCCTGAGTTTGTGACTTTGAGCGAGCTAGCTGTTTTAGTGGGTGTGGATGTGTGGCAGTGGATACTTGCTGGCGGTGAGGATCATGTATTTCTAGCAACTGGTAAAGAGTTAGCAGGGTTTTGTATTGGGACTGTTCAAGCCGGCAGCGGCATAAGTGGTGTGGAAATGAAAAAAGCGCCAGATGCCTGGCGCCATTTCAATTAAAACTTTAAAAAGTAAGAGATTTAGCGGGTTACTTTTCCAGCCTTGAGACATGAAGTACACACATTTTGACGCTTAGCGGTTCCAGCAACGAGGGTTCGAACTCGCTGGATATTTGGATTCCAACGACGACGAGTCTTTACCTGAGAGTGAGAGACATTGTTACCAAAGCTTGGTCCCTTGCCACAGATATCGCATGTTGATGCCACAGCGGTGCTCCTTTAAATTTCCATGAGTTCCAATGGGAACAGGGCGTAAGGGTAGCGTGAAGGCGGGCCGAGATGCCAATTTGAGCCTATGCGAGCAACTCTCATGCGAGGGTGGGCCGGTTTGAAGCTGATGCGAGGGAGAATGCTCGCGTGGCCACATTAGAGAGCAAGGTTTCTGCCGTTGTCGGTGATCGCACCGCAAAGGTACTCAGCTCAGTGCTTGGAGTAACAACCCTTGGTGATCTCATGCGTCATTACCCCCGCAGGTACATGGTCAGAGGAGAGCTCTCCGATATCTCTGAACTACGCGAGGGAGATGAGACCACTATTTTGGCTCAAATCTACTCCACAACTAATCGGCCATTACGTGGACGCAAGGGAAGCATTCTTGAGGTTGTCGTCACAGATGGCACCGACAAACTGTCACTGACATTTTTCAATCAAGCTTGGCGTGAAAAAGATCTAAAGGTAGGACGACAAGGATTATTTGCCGGAAAGGTTGGAGTTTTCAATAACAAGAAACAGTTGGCTCATCCCGACTACGAATTGATCCCCGATGGTTCAGATGTTGATTCAGCTGTCGAAGGATTTGCGGGCAAGTTTTTGCCGGTTTATCCCGCCTCATCAAAGCTACCCTCCTGGAAAATATCGCAATGTGCGCAGCTTGCAATAGGAGCGTTAGATGAGATCGATGATTTTCTTCCAGATTCAATACGTGAAAAACACAACTATCCAACCTTGCATCAAGCACTGGTTCAGCTGCATCAACCTGCAGATTTAGATCATGCAGAAACCGCCCGGGAACGGCTCACCTTTGATGAAGCCTTTCTTCTTCAATCTCTCTTAGTAATGCGCAGAAATGAGTTGAAGAAACTCAACTCCACCTCAAGAAAGAAAATCACAGGTGGTCTTCTAGACACCTTTGACAAGTCCCTTCCATTTGAATTAACCGCGGGCCAGGTTGCTGTATGCAAAGAGATCGAAGGTGATTTAGCCAAGCCTCATCCTATGCATCGCTTGCTTCAAGGTGAGGTTGGATCTGGAAAAACAATCGTTGCCCTTCGCGCAATGCTTGCAGTAGTTGATAGCGGGGGACAGGCCGCACTTCTTGCTCCAACTGAAGTACTAGCTGCGCAACATCTTCGTACGATTCAAGGTCAACTGGGAGCACTTGCACAAGGCGGAATGCTAGGTGGCTCAGAGAAAGGGACTCAAGTCACCTTAGTTACAGGATCGCAATCGACGCAAGCACGCAAAGAGGCGGTAGCAAAGGCCGCTGATGGAACTGCAGGAATAGTTATTGGAACTCATGCGCTGTTGGGCGATTCAGTTGTATTCAAAGATCTTGGATTAATTGTTGTAGATGAGCAACATAGATTTGGTGTCGAACAACGTGATGCCTTAAAAGAGAAAGCGGCTCTGCCTCCTCATCTACTAGTAATGACCGCAACGCCTATTCCGCGCACAGTTGCTATGACTGTATTTGGTGATTTAGATGTATCAACCCTCCGCGAGCTTCCTTTAGGACGGCAACCAATTACAACCCATGTCATTCCAGTTAAAGAGAAGCCAAATTACTTGGAGCGAGCATGGACAAGAATCCGCGAAGAGGTTTCACAAGGGCATCAGGCGTACATAGTCGCCCCGCGTATTTGCGCAGATCCTGATGCTGGCGCAGATGCGGATTTAGATTTTCTCTTCGGCGAAGAGTCAGATGAGATCTCTTCAGTTGAAGAGCTAGCGCCAATGCTCCACTCAGGCCCGCTACAGGGGTTAAAAATTGCCATTCTCCATGGTCGCCTTCCGGCGGAGCAGAAAGAGGCAACTATGCAGGCTTTTTCACGTGGCGAGATTGATGTACTGGTTTCGACAACGGTTATTGAGGTTGGTGTGGATGTTCCCAATGCAACGATTATGGTCATCATGGATGCCGACAGATTTGGTGTATCTCAACTGCATCAATTAAGAGGCCGTGTTGGTCGAGGAACATCACCGGGACTGTGCCTTTTAGTTTCGCATTGCGAGGATTTAACTCCTGCACGCGAAAGACTCAATGCCGTCGCTGCAACCCTAGATGGCTTCGAACTTTCTAGGATTGACCTGGAGCAAAGGCGCGAGGGAGATGTTTTAGGTAGAAATCAATCTGGAACTCAATCCCATCTTCGTTTACTACGCGTGTTGAGGGATGAATCCTTGATAGAGCAAGCACGTGATGATGCTGAGCAACTTATCGCTGAGGATAATAATTTAAGCCACTATCCTGCGCTTAGGAAAGAACTCGCTCAACTGCAGCGAGATCAAGCTGTCGATTATCTAGATAAGGGTTAGAAGATTGAGAATTATTGCTGGCGTTGCGCGTGGGCGAACTTTAGGAGCCGTTGCTGGTGCGACTCGTCCTACCTCCGATCGTGCACGTGAAGGACTTTTCTCTTCTCTGACATCTGAGTTTGGAAGTTTTGAAGGGTTGCACATTCTAGATCTCTTTGGTGGATCGGGTGCAATTGCACTGGAATCTCTTTCACGTGGTGCAACCTTGGTGCACGTCGTTGAAAAAGATGATGATGCACAAAGGACAATCGAAACAAATTATGAGTTAGTGAAAAAATCTAATCCCAGTGGAAAGCTACAACTATTTGGAATGAGTGCGGAAAGATTCTTAAAGGAGCTTCCAAAAACAAAGTATCACCTTGTGTACATCGATCCGCCATATGATTTCAGCAATCAAGCTGTCGAAGATGTTTTATCTGCATTAGATGATGGAGAGTTTTTAAGTAGCGATGCCTTTATTGCAGTTGAGCGCACTGCGCGAGGGGCGCAATTCATTTGGCCTGACGCCTTTGCGCCTGCACGTGAGCGAAATTATGGGCAGGCAACCATTTATTACGCTAATTATCAGCCGTAAGAATGGATTACTTGGCTCTACCTTGCTAGCGTTTGCGCCATGAAGCGCGCAGTTTGCCCAGGATCCTTTGATCCAATCACATATGGCCACATGGACATTATTGAGCGCGCGGCCCAACAGTTTGATCAGGTTGTGGTTGCGGTCCTAGAGAATAGAACTAAGTCCAGCCTCTTTACCGTCGCTGAGCGTATTTCTATGATCTCGGTCGTTGTTGCTAAGTTTCCAAATGTTTCTGTTGACTCTTGGAGCGGATTGTTGGTTGATTACTGTAAAAGTAATTCAATTCAGGCGATCGTAAAGGGGCTGCGTGCGGTTACAGATTTCGATTATGAGCTACAAATGGCTCAGGTGAACTTACAAGGCTCCGGAGTAGAGACCATGTTTATGGCAACCGCGCCAGCACATTCATTCCTTTCATCATCATTGGTAAAAGAGTTAGCCCATTACAACGGCGATGTATCTACTATGGTTCCGCCATCAATAAATGAAGCACTTAAGCTACGAATAGCGGGGAAGTAAAATGGATTCAGTTGAGAAGTTAACAGCGGCGATTACCATGGTCGAAGAGGCCCGAGGTGTTCCGCTCTCAGCCAGTTGTGTAGTCCATCGTGCTGAAATGCTCGAAGTTCTAGATGATGCCCGCGAATCTTTGCCTACAGACTTTGCATCGGCACAGAAGATAATTGAGACTAGAGATGCAATCATTGAGGAAGCTCGATTGAGCGCTGAACAAATGATTGCGATTGCTCGCGAGGATGTTGCTCAGATGGTTGAGCAAACATCTATTGTGCAGATTGCCCGAGATGAGGCACGAAAGATTCTAGATGATGCCCGTGAAACAGCAGAGATGGAAAAAGCAGAGGTGGAAGAGTACATTGATGGGCGTCTTGCAACTCTGGAAGTAATTCTCAATAAGACTATGGATGCTGTCTCTCGCGGTCGCGATCGATTGGCTGGGGCAAATGATAAGGATGTTTTGTCTCAACTTGCAGATGAAAACTAGCCAGACGATATTTAATTCGAGAAGATTCACATGAGTAAACAGGCTGATACTTTTGCGCTCAATACTTACGAGCTTCCCCGTCGTGCGGGGGAGATGAAGGAGTATGAGCTCGATATTGTTGTGAAGGAAAGTTTTGGTGTTGATTTAATCGCGGTCCCTGCAGGCGATGTAATCGAAGTTGATGCACGTCTGGAATCGGTAACAGAGGGTATTTTGCTCAGCGCAGATGTATATGCCGTTGCCAAAGGTGAGTGCATTAGGTGTTTAGATCCCGTTGAGATTGTGATTGATCGAAGGGTTCAAGAGTTGTACAACTACGAGCCCACAAATGAGCGAGGCAAGAAAAAGCGAAAGCAGGAGGAAACTCTCGAGGATTTAGAGATCGAGGATGAGTTGATGATGGATGGTGAGATCATGGATCTTGAAACTCCTATCCGAGATGCTGTAGTTCTCTCCCTGCCTATCAACCCCCTGTGTGATCAGGATTGCCTTGGGCTATGTCCTGAGTGCGGTACTAAATGGGCCGATCTGCCTGAGGATCACGCGCACCAGACCATAGATGCCCGCTGGGCTGGGTTGGGCGGGCTCAACCTCGAGGATCCCGATTTCAAGATTTAGCGCTTTTAAGGGATACTTTCCCTCTGCGGTCAGGTTGCCGCTGAAATGATTGAGAAGAGGTTAGAACAGTGCCGGTACCAAAGCGAAAAATGTCGCGTTCAAAGACGCGTTCACGACGCAGCCAGTGGAAAACTACTGCAGCGGCTCTCTCAACATGTGGTCAGTGCCAGCAGCCAAAGTTGCAGCACACAGCGTGCCCAACCTGCGGTACTTACAACCGTCGTCAGGTATTAGAGGTCTGATCTGAGCTCCATGCTCAGTGAGCAGCTGGGAGTCACACTCGATCCAGCTTTGCTTGAGTTGGCATTTACCCACCGATCATTTGCATATGAATCGGGAAGTAGTGAAACAAATGAACGGCTCGAATTTCTTGGTGATTCAGTACTTGGGTTAATTGTTACTGAAGAGCTCTACAAACGTTATCCAGATTTTGATGAAAGTCGTTTGTCACCCTTGCGTTCAGGTGTTGTCAACATGCGCGCTCTGGCAGATATTGCCCGAGGGTTACAACTTGGCCAATACATCCGCCTTGGAAAGGGTGAAGAGGTCACCAATGGTCGCGATAAAAACTCTCTATTAGCCGATGCTCTCGAAGCGTTGATTGGTGCTATTTATTTGCAGTTTGGTTTTGCTCAATGCACTGAGATTGTGCGAACACTTATTTCCCCAACGATGGATTCAGCGGTAGCACGTGGTGCAGGACTTGATGGAAAGACCGCGCTACAAGAACTAGCCGCCTCCTTAGGTATGGGTGCGCCCGAATACATTGTCAGCGAAGAGGGTCCGGATCACGATAAGAATTTCACAGCGGTGGCGAAGTTAGCTAGCCAAGAGTTGAGCAGCGGTACAGGAAAGAGTAAGCGAGAGGCTGAACAAGTCGCCGCCCGCGCTGCATATGAGGCGTTAAAAACCGCCAATCCGCAAGGCTAAATTCGCCAAAATCACGCTTAATAGGCGATAGGTTTACCGCGTGTATTTGAAGAGTATGACGCTTAAGGGCTTTAAGTCCTTTGCCTCAGCGACCACTCTTCGACTCGAACCCGGTATCACCTGTGTGGTTGGTCCTAACGGTTCTGGAAAATCAAATGTTGTTGATGCCCTGACCTGGGTAATGGGTGAGCAAGGCGCAAAATCTCTTCGTGGCGGAAAGATGGAGGATGTCATCTTCGCTGGCACCAGTGGGCGTGCTCCCCTTGGGCGTGCAGAGGTGTCGTTGACAATTGATAACTCAGATGGGGCCTTACCTATCGATTACACCGAAGTGACTATTTCAAGAATCTTGTTTCGGAATGGTCAGAGCGAGTACCAAATAAATGGTGAAGCTTCACGTCTTTTAGATATTCAAGAGCTGCTGAGTGACTCTGGCATCGGTCGTGAGATGCATGTCATTGTTGGACAAGGTCAGCTTGATGCGATTTTGATGGCAACACCAGAAGATCGCAGAGGATTTATCGAGGAAGCAGCAGGTGTTCTCAAGCATCGCAAGCGTAAAGAGAAAGCTCTTCGTAAATTAGATTCAATGCAGGCAAACCTGGCACGAGTTCAGGATTTAACCGTTGAACTTCGTCGACAACTTCGACCATTGGGTAAGCAAGCAGAGGTTGCTAAGAAGGCGGCCACCATTCAAGCCGATCTTCGTGATGCAAAACTTAGATTGTTAGCAGATGACTTTATTTCAATGTCTAAAACCTTGGAGCACGAGGTTGCAGATGAGAACGCTTTACGTGAACGCAGAGCATCTGTTGAAAATGATCTCGATACCGTTAGACGACGTGAAGAAGCGTTAGATGCACAGGCTGCCTATGAAGGTCCATTACTAGTTGCAGCGCAAGAGACTTTTTACAACTTAAACTCCTTGCGGGAAAAATTTCGTGGAACTCAAACTCTGGCTCAGGAGCGCTCTCGCTTTCTCAATGAAGAGGCGGAGGAGGCGCGAACATCGGGTCGAGATCCTGAAACCCTCGATGCTGAGGCTCGTGCACTTCGTTTGGAAGAGACACAACTTCGCGCAGATGTTCTTTCGGCACAACAACAACTTGCAGCGGCAACGACAGCGCTTGCCAAAGCCGAGATCTCTCTCAAAAGCGATGAGGATACGATCGCTGCGGCTATGCGAGCAATCGCTGATGCCCGTGAAGGTACAGCGCGTCAAGAAGGTCACATAAAATCTTTAAATGCTCGTCTTCAAGCTATCGCCGAAGAGATTGAGCGCCTTACAAGGGCTCGTGATGATGCTCAGACACGTGTTGACCAAGCCAAGCGCGAGTACTCATCACATGAACTAGAGATTGCAAGTGCTGATTCAGGTGAACTTGGCTTGGATTCTCAGTACGAGAACGCTAAATCTCAGTTGGAGTTCGCAAAGAGCAAGGTCGCTGATTTAGTTGATAATGAGCGTGCCGCAGATCGCGAGAAGAATGCGGTTGAAGCCAAGTTAGAAGCGATGAAAATAACCTCACAAAATCGTGATGGTGCTTCAGCGCTACTTCGTGATTCGCGGGGAGTATCCATTCTCGGGAGTGTTGCCGGACTTATAGAGATCGATAGCGGATGGGAAGCGGCCGCAGCTGCGGCCTTAGGAAATCTAGCAGACGCAATTGTTGTCAGAGATCTTTCCTCTGCTGTTACGGCCCTCACAACACTTCGCAATGAAAATCTGGGACAAGCAGATGTTTTGGTGTATGAACCAGGCAAGAGTGGTAACTCATTAATTCCTTCGGGCCTTACCCCGCTGTCGGCCCATATTCGCTCCTCTGAAATAGGGGATTTGATTACAACCCTTCTTGCTTCAACTGTTGTAGCTGAAAATGCCAACGCTGCAGAGGCAATTTTACGATCACATTCAGGGGTCACCGTTGTAACCCGCGACGGAGATGTTGTTTCACGTAACCGTGCTCGTGGTGGCTCAAAATCATCCGCCTCGCTGATCGAGATCAATGCATTAATTGATTCACTGGAGACAAAACTCCAAGAGCTTTCTCACAACTGTGACCGTTTCAAGTTTGATATTTCAACCGCAACTGCTGAATTCGAATCCCGTCAAAGTGATTATGACGCAGCCCTTTCAAAGCTCAACGAGTCTGATGCACGTATCGCAGCACTTACTGAACAACTTGCAGTTTCTGGTCAAAATATGAAATCTGCAATGGCAGAGGTTGAGCGACTGAACACATCAATTCGCGAGGCGACAGCTGCTAAATCTCGCGATGAGGGTGAAATTACAATTGCGCAATCACAGCTGCAACAACGTGGAGTTGTTGCAGAGCCAGATCACTCCCATACCGAAGTTCTTCGCAACCAGGTCTCGATTGCACGCACATCTGAGGTAGAGGCCCGACTAGCTGTGCGCACTATTGAAGAGCGGGTTGATTCAGTTGCAGCTCGCGCACTTGCCTTGGAGCAATCAGCCCAATCCGAACGAGAGGCATCACAGCGTGCGATAACACGTCGCAGCGCCCGCGCTCGTGCAGCTGTTATCTCGCAGGCGGTTGCAGAGGCGGCGTATGAAGTATTGATTCACATTGAACGCTCTATCGCTAAAGCTGCAACGGAGCGGGGACGTCTTGAAGAGTCTCGGGCATCACGTGAGGGCGAGACATTAACTGTCCGTACACGTGGACGCGCACTTACTTCAGAGCTAGAACAATTAACTTCAAGTGTGCACAAAGATGAGATCGCACGGGCTGAACAACGGTTACGTATCGAAACTTTAGAGGCCAAAACCGTTGAAGAGTTTGGTATCGACACCACAACTTTGGTCAATGAGTATGGTCCAGATAAAGATGTTCCGACCTTCCATGAAACAGAAGATGGGGAGATCATTTCTACCGAAATGGTTCCGTATCGTCGTGATCAACAAGAAAAACGATTGGCCTCTGCCGAACGCTCCCTAAACTTGCTTGGAAAGATTAATCCTCTAGCACTAGAGGAGTTCACATCGCTGGAAGAACGGTTGAAGTTTCTCGCTGAGCAATTAGAGGATTTAAAGAACACCAAGAAGGATCTTCTTGACATCATTAAAGAGGTTGATGATCGTGTCCAATCAATCTTTATGGAAGCCTATGAAGAGACCGCTAAACACTTTGAAGATATCTTTGCTCGACTATTTCCTGGTGGAGATGGTCGCTTAATCCTCACCGATCCCGACAATCCTTTGACCACAGGTGTTGATGTTGAAGCTCGCCCGCCTGGAAAGCGTGTGAAGAGATTGTCATTGCTATCAGGTGGAGAAAAGTCATTAACCGCTGTGGCGATGTTGGTCGCGATTTTTAAAGCCCGTCCAAGCCCGTTCTATGTACTCGATGAGGTTGAAGCGGCACTGGATGATATTAACCTTGGGCGATTGTTAGGTGTACTCGAAGAATTGCGTGAGAGCTCACAGTTGATCATCATCACCCACCAAAAGCGCACTATGGAGATTGCAGATGCTTTGTATGGTGTGACGATGCGTGGTGATGGAGTTACCGAGGTTATCTCACAGCGCTTGCGCGAATCTGACGCAAGTTAAGGTGTAGCACGATGGGTCTTTTTAGTAAGTTCATCGCCAAGATAAAGGGCACAAATGACTTTTCCCCTGCTGACTGGGCAGAACTTGAGCAAGAGCTTTTATCCTCTGATGTTGGTCCTAAATTAGCTAAAGAGTTTTTGGAAGCGGCTAAGAAGGTTAAGAGCGATAACGCCGAGGAAGCCTTAATCGAGATTATGACTCAAAACTTATCCAAGAGTTCACATAAGCCAATTACGGTCAATGGAACAACGACAATTATGGTTGTTGGAGTCAATGGAACAGGTAAGACAACATCGGTTGCAAAGTTAGCTTCTTATTACAAGCGCAATGGAAAGAGTGTTGTCCTAGCAGCAGGAGATACTTTTAGAGCTGCAGCTGTTGATCAATTAAAGACATGGGGAGAGCGAATTGGTGTCTTGGTTATCTCTGGAAAGGAAAATGGAGATCCAGCGTCAGTTGCATTTGATGGAGCGCAAAACGCCCAGAAATCACAGAGCGATGTTTTCATCATTGATACCGCAGGGCGTTTACATAACAAGAGCGATCTAATGGCCGAGCTATCTAAAGTAAAGCGTGTAGTAGAAAAGGTCTCACCGATTAATGAAGTTTTGTTGGTAATTGATGCAACCACTGGTCAAAATGGTTTGCAGCAGGCAAGGATCTTTACTGAAAGTGTTGAAGTGACAGGAATTGTTTTGAGTAAACTAGATGGAAGCGCCAAGGGTGGCGTAGCGCTAGCGATTGAGGCCGAGCTAGGTATCCCGGTCAAATGGATCGGTACAGGGGAGTCTGAAGGTGATTTCGCCCTCTTTGACGCTCAGAGCTATATCAAGGGGTTGCTGGCGTAACCCAGATGTAACACAGCCCCTACTTTTGTCACCAACCTGAAACCAAGGGAGGCCCTGTTTGTAACTGGGCTCAGAGAAGGTTTCCCCATCTCAAAGGCGAGAAATTTCTCGATATAACTTAGGTGGTCATTCATGGAGGAAGTTGTAATCAATTCAGGCGATACCGCTTGGATGTTAATTAGTACAGGGTTAGTTGTACTTATGATTCCGGGCCTTGCACTGTTTTACGGTGGAATGGTTCGCGTCAAGAGCGTACTAAATATGATGATGATGTCATTTGGTGCGTTAGCTGTTGTCTTTGTTGTATGGATTGCCTTTGGCTTTTCTATGGTCTTCGGCGACTCAGTTGGTGGCAGAGGTTTGATCGGAGATATTGGTCAGTTCACATTTTTGAATGGCTTAGATAACTCCGCTGCACTTATTGGGACTATTCCTGCTGCGGTGTTCATCGCATTTCAGGGAATCTTCGCTGCGATAACGGTAGCCCTTATCTCAGGTTCGATCGCAGATCGCGCCAAGTTTGGTGCATGGATGGTCTTTGCCGGCATCTGGGCAACAGTTGTTTACTTCCCAGTTGCACACTGGGTTTTTGCATTTGATAACTTTGTTGCAGAAACTGGT
>LIAM01000029.1 GCA_001438925.1 Actinobacteria bacterium BACL15 MAG-120619-bin91
GGCTTTGAGGTTCTAGCCGGTGCTCCACGACGAAGCCAGGCCAGCTCTTTTTTAATCAACATATTGCGACGTTGATCCATCACCGATGCTTGGCGGGATCTTTCAGCTTTAGATAAAACAAAAGCGCTATAGCCGCCCTCATACTCTTCGACCTTACCTTCGACAACCTCCCAGGTACGATCGGTAACCGCATCCAAGAACCAACGATCGTGCGTTACAACAACAACTGCAAGGCCACGTCGATTGTTCAAATAAGTCGCAAGCCAAGCAACACCTTCAACATCAAGGTGGTTAGTTGGCTCATCCAGCAAGATTAAATCAAGCTCATTAATCAAAAGCTTTGCTAATCCAACTCGACGGCGTTCTCCACCAGATAACTGACCAAATTTACGATCAAAGATGTGATCATCAAAGCTACCGAATAATCCAGTAAAGGCCTCGCGAATATTGGGATCACTCGCCCATTCATGTTTTTCCGCATTACCTAAAACAACTTCACCCACTGTGCTTTCAGGGTTAGCTAGATCAACTTGAGATAACAAACCAATCTTTGCTGAATTAGATTTTGTGACGCGTCCTGAATCTGGTGGCTCAATTCCAGCCATAACCTTCATTAAGGTACTTTTTCCAGAACCATTTCGGCCAACAATTCCGATTCGATCACCTTCGGAGACGCCAAGTGACACGCCTACTAAAAGCTCTTTGATATCAAAGGCTTTAGAGACATCTTCGATGTTCACAACATTGCGCGCCACGGTAGGAGAGCGTACCTTTCCCTCATGAAGGTAATTGACCGCGGATACGCTCTAGAGCTGGATAAAAGAGATCCTCTGGCCCATTTCAAAACTCAATTTGTAGTTGGTGACCCTGAAATGTGTTACCTCGACGGTAATTCATTGGGACGTCTGCCTAAAGCCACCATTACCGCTATCAATGATTTCATGACCAGGGAGTGGGGTCCTGAAGTTGTTACTGGATGGAGCCATTGGGTTGATGAAGCCCAGCCAACCGGTGACTTATTGGGTGAGGCAGCCCTTGGTGCGGCAGCGGGTCAGGTTCTGGTCTGCGACACAACCTCAGTTAACTTTTATCAACTATGTCTTGCTGCAATTCATGCACGCCCTGGACGTAAAACTATTATTACAGATGCAGCAAACTTTCCAACAGATCGCTACATACTCGAGGGCATTGCTAAACAGTTTGATTTAAACCTGGTCATTATTAAAAATGAGGATCCAACAGTTGCAACACATGAACGGATTACAACAGAGGTTCTGGCTCCATATCTCAGTGATGATGTTGCACTAGTAACTTTAGAGGTTATTCAATATCGTTCAGGAGCCCGCACCGATCTGAAATCAATTACGGATCAAGTTCGTGCAATCGGAGCACTAGTTGTATGGGATGCAAGCCATGCAGTGGGAGCGATTGAATTAAACCTTGATGCCAATGGTGTTGATCTCTGTGTTGGTTGCACATACAAGTACGGAAACTCTGGTCCTGGATCACCAGCCTGGTTGTATGTTTCCAAGCGTGTACAAAAGGAGTTACAGGTTCCAATTCAGGGTTGGTTTGCACAAGATGCACAGTTTGAAATGGGGCCAGTTTTTGAACGCGCTCAAACAATCAGAGGTTTTCAGATTGCAAGCCCATCGTTGATGGGAATCCGTTGTGTACAAACAGCCTTTAACATGATTAAAGAGGCTGGTATAGATGCGATCGCTCACAAGGCTGCGGTAGGAACTGCAATGATGATTGAGCTTTACGATGAATGGTTAGCCCCGCTTGGAATCGAACTCAATACCCCCCGCGATCCAAAGCAACGCGGTGGACATATTTCACTAGTTCATCCAGATGCTGCCCAGATTTGTGTTGCTATGCGCACAATGAGCAATGTGATCCCCGATTACCGCACGCCAAACTCAATTCGTCTAGCAATCTCACCATTGCCAACCTCATATGTTGAAATCTGGGATGGCTTTGAACGTATGCGCGACTTAGTGGCATCTGGCCGCTATAAAGAGGTTAAAGAGGGTGGTTCAAGGGTCACATGAGCGAAAACTTTGATTCTGCACTTACCTACACATCATATTTAGCGGTTGATGAACTCCTAAAACTGCAACGTCCGCTATCAACCGGTCCCGAGCATGATGAGATGTTGTTTATCATCATTCACCAGACATACGAGCTGTGGTTCAAGCAGTTAATTCATGAGTTCACAGAAGCACAGCACGCGATGGAGTCTGGAGATTCTCATTACTCGCTAGCGATCTTGGGGCGTATCCGCACCATTCTTAAGGTTTGCGTCACGCAGATTGATATTTTAGAAACGATGACCCCATTGCAATTTAATGCTTTCCGTTCTTATCTTTCGTCCTCTAGTGGTTTCCAATCTGCACAATTTCGAATAGTTGAAGCTTTACTAGGCCGTCGCGATAGCAAGATGGCTGGGCACCTGCCTCCAGATATTCAACAACAGGTAAAGGTAATTACCTCACGTAACTCTGTCTGGGATTCTGCACTTGTCTATATCAACAAGCGTGGTCATGCGATCCCAGCAGATGTCCTAAACCGGGATAAAAGCATCGCATATAGTGCAAACGCTGCAGTGCAACAAGTCTTACTTGAAGTCCATCGCAACGATCCGGAATCGGCGATGGTCTGCGAACGTTTAGTAGATATCGATGAGGGATTACAAGAGTGGCGTTACCGTCATGTAAAGATGGTTGAAAGAACTATTGGGCACAAGGTGGGAACGGGAGGATCCAGCGGAGTTGGTTATTTAGCAAGCACCTTGTTTAATCCAACATTCCCAGATTTGTGGGAGATTCGTTCTAGTTTTTAGCGGTTGTAATAAAAAAGAATTACAACAATTGAAAATACAGCTCCACCTGCAACCACGAAGTACTTAACCCAAGGCTTCATACCTGTTCGCTCCGCCGCCTTATTTGCCATTTTCTTGGTCTCCATAATGAGACGACCCGCCCAAGCAAACTCAGTTGCAAGGATTCCAAGTCCTGCCAAGAGAACTAGAACTCCAGGGCCGGGAGCAACCAGCAAGATTGCGCCAAAAACCGTAATACCGCCGCCAATTACCCCAATAAAAATGCGCCACGCTAAACGCCCTGCAGGGGTCTTTCTTATCCAAGTGCGAAAGTTCATTATTTCTTGCTCACTTCGAGTCGTTTTCCATAGGCTGCATCAGCAATTTCCTCGCGACGTTTTCGATAAACATCTGAAGCCCCTGAAATTATATGCTCAAATCTGACATCACCCTTGATGAGTTGATGTAATTCAGATGAGGTCGTCTGCGAACCAAATATAGGATTTTCAACCCTAACCATTTGAGTAACGATATGTGGGTTGAGAATTCGGTAAATGATGGCAATTCTACGTAGTCCCAAATTTGCTATATTGCGAAGCCCTCGATTTAGCCGCTCCTGAATGGTTAATCTAATAAAAGTTAGGTTCTGTGCTCCTTTTGGTTTTTCCTCAACAGCCAACTTATAAAGCATTGCAGCGATCTCATCGCCACCAGATGTTTCAGGCAGTTCAGCACACTTAGCTGATAACCGTGCGCGGATAGCAGGGTCTTGCAGCATTTCCACCTTTGAAGTGATGTCTTCGTGATCGGCTTGATCTGCTCGCAGTGCAAAGCCAAAGTCATTGCACCACTTAGCACGGGCCTCTTGATCATCTGTCCCACGAATATTGGAAACAAAGACCGTTGGAACTTGGGCTGGCAGTAGTTCATGTACGCCGTTATAACCAGTTGCACAGATTCCTGCATCAAATGCATGCAGGACATTGGCTAATGGGAAGTATCGAACAACCTTGAGATCCAGACCATCTGGAGCCAGTGTGTTTCCATTTTTATCGACAGGCGCCTTGGTTAATATCACTTGAAGATCTTTCCAGCCCAACAAACCAGAGAGTGCTGCGGTCATCTTTTCATTGACATCGCTATCACCCGTCCCGAGCTGAACTAGAACAGTTGGACGGTTTTGATCTAAGCCAAGTGCCTTACGTGCATCTTCACGTGACATCGCATCCGCTTTGCGAAAGAGTGACACAGGTGAGGTTAATACCGCATCTTTACGAGTAGATGTTGGTCCAAAATCATAAGCCCGAGCTACATCACCCGGTTCAATAATCTTGTCCATCATCGCTGATTGTAAACCTAATACATAGCGCTGTGGTTTTTTCTGCCACAAGCCACGACGGACCCAAACTAGTTTCAGATTAGGATTTGAGTTTTTTGCTGCGATTACACCAGGGTAAGGAACCACACCATCAAAGGTAAGCACCTTTGCATTTGTCTCTTCAACAAGTGCTAGCAAACGATCGCGCAGATAGATATCCCATTTTTCGCGGCTCATCCACATACGATCTTTACCAGGGATATATTCACAACGAATATCCATAAAGCCAGGAATCTCTGCAATTCCACCGGCCATTGAAACAATAATTGGGTTAGCGATCTCTTTAAGCGAGATTGCAAGCGCACTTGCGCGGGCTAGATGGCCCATTCCAACACCATTACTGGTTGCAAGGATAATTGTTGGTTTTTCCATAATTGTTTAATTACTCCAGGAAGAGTGTAGGGGACGACCTTCAGCGTATCCTGCTGAAGATTGAATGCCAACTGTTGCACGATCTGCAAACTCGGTAATGTTGTGTGCTCCAGCGTATGTAAATGCGGAGCGAACCCCAGCGATGATTTCATCTAAGAGATCTTCAACACCTGGACGTGTTGGGTTTAAGAACATACGTGAGGTTGAGATTCCTTCTTCAAACAACGCCTTGCGAGCGCGCTCAAACTCATCCTCCTTCGATGTACGTGCAGCGACTGCGCGGGCCGATGCCATTCCAAAGGACTCTTTGAAAAGTCGACCAGTTGCATCACTTTGTAAATCCCCAGGAGATTCATATGTTCCTGCAAACCATGATCCGATCATGACTTGTGAAGCTCCAGCGGCTAATGCAAGGGCAACATCTCGAGGATGGCGGACTCCACCATCGGCCCACACATGTGCGCCCAGCTTTTTAGCCTCTGTTGCACACTCCAGAACCGCTGAAAATTGTGGTCGGCCTACACCTGTTTGCATGCGGGTAGTGCACATCGCTCCTGGCCCAACGCCAACCTTAATGATATTTGCACCTGCTTCTACTAAATCATGAGTACCTTGTGCCGTTACAACATTGCCAGCAACGATTGGGACGGTTGGATTAATGGAACGAATCGCAGCTAATGCCTCTAACATCTTCTTTTGATGCCCATGCGCCGTATCTACAACCAAAACATCGACACCAGATTCAATCAGCGCTGCCGCCTTTGCGGCGACATCACCATTGATTCCAACCGCTGCAGCGATACGCAGACGACCTTGCGCATCTAAGGCTGGCGAATACAAGGTTCCACGAAGAGCGCCTAAGCGGGTCATGATTCCAACGAGATCACCATTGGGTGAAACAACTGGAGCTAACTTGTGGCGGTGTTGATTTAAAAATTCAAATGCTTCGCGAGCGCCTAATGTATCCGGCATCGTTATTAGGTTTTTACTCATTACTTGACCTAGTTGCGTAAAGCGATCTACGCTCTTGCAATCCTCTTCAGTAATGATTCCAACCGGCTTTCCACCTTCAACAACTACAACAGCGCCATGTGCACGTTTGTGTAACAAGCTAACCGCATCTGCAACCGTTGACTGAGGTGACAAGGTGATAGGAGTATCAAAGAAGGGGTGACGTTGCTTCACCCATGTGATCACTTCATTAACTACACCATGTGGAATATCTTGTGGGATGACGGTTAATCCGCCCCGTCGAGCGATGGTTTCAGCCATTCGTCGCCCTGCAATAGCTGTCATATTTGCGACAACTAAAGGAATTGTTGTTCCCGTTCCATCTATAGATGAAAGATCGACATCCATCCGTGATGAAAGCTCGGATCGGCTGGGCACCATGAAAACATCGTCATAGGTAAGGTCGTGGGTAGCTTCATTAATGAATCGCACGTTGCCTAACAATACTCAGTTAGAATAGGGAGATGTCTAAACCACTCATTTCCGTACGTGGCTTGACCAAGAAATTCGGGGATTTCACAGCTGTGGATGGCATCGACTTCGATGTGGCCAAGGGTGAGTCCTTTGGGTTGCTAGGTCCTAACGGCGCCGGTAAATCAACCACGATGCGAATCCTGGCTGCAACATCGACCCGCACATCAGGAACCGTTGAGATCTTGGATAAGGATCCAGAGCTCTTTGGCCCACTCGTGCGTGCTCACCTTGGCGTTGTGCCCCAGCAAGATAACTTGGATAACGAATTAACAGTTAGTGAAAATCTCTTTATCTATGGTCGCTACTTTGGTTTGTCAAAGAAGTTCATCAAAAACAAGATTGAAGAATTACTTGAGTTTGCACAACTTGAAGAAAAGCGTGATGTGAAGGTTGAAGCGCTCAGTGGTGGAATGAAGCGCCGTTTAACTATTGCCCGTGGTCTTGTCAGCGAACCGGATATTTTGTTGCTGGATGAACCAACAACTGGTTTAGATCCGCAAGCACGACATATTTTGTGGGATCGCTTATTTCGTCTGAAGGAACAAGGCGTAACACTTGTGCTAACAACACACTTTATGGATGAGGCAGAACAACTATGTGATCGCCTTGTTGTTATGGACAAGGGTGCAATCATGGCTGAAGGATCACCTGCTGGATTAATCAAGCAGTATTCAAGCAAGGAAGTTCTTGAAGTTCGCTTTGGCAGTGATCGTAATAAAGAGGTCGCTCCACAACTGGCAACTATGTGTGAGCGCATGGAGACTCTGCCAGATCGTCTACTGATGTACACCGAAGATGGCGAAGCACTTCTGGAAAAAATCACACATGCAGGTATGCATGCGACTACTTCACTAGTTCGCAGAAGCTCGCTGGAAGATGTCTTTCTACGTCTAACTGGAAGAACATTGATTGAATGAACACAGGCATAGATGTCCCGCAGATCCAACGTTTTGGAGCTTTGTATATAGCTTCGGCACGTCTGCGATCGATGTCTAAGTGGCGCACAATTATCGCTGCCGTTGACATCGGAAACCCCCTGTTTTACCTGATTGCAGTGGGAATCGGCATCGGCGTACTTGTAGAGCAAGGCTCAGGAACCAGCGGTACTAGCGGTATTAAATACATCGCCTTTATCGCTCCAGCACTGCTTGCAAACACCGCGATCACCGGAATTATGGATGAGACTGTTTTTCCAACTATTGAGGGCTTTAAATGGCGCAAACTTTTCTTTGCACAAAATGCCACACCAATAACGGGACGACAGATCGCACTCGGTGTCTACTTAGCCGCACTTTGCCGAGCTATCTTCTCTGTTTCCGTTTATTACTTACTCTTACTTGCCTTTAATGTTGTTGATTTTGGAGTAAGTGTCTTAATCATTCCAATTGCTATCTTGGGAGGCGCTGCATTTGGTGCGGTCATCTTGTACTTTGCCGCAAAAATTGAAAAAGATGATCAATTCTTTAATATTCTTGGCCGTCTGATTCTGATGCCAATGTTCTTATTCTCTGGAACATTTTTTCCACTTACATCAATGCCAATTTATCTGCAACCAATTGGTTGGGTTTCACCTCTGTGGCATGCAACTGAGTTAGGTCGCGAAGCCGCCTTTGATTACGGCATCGGTAATACATTGGTATTAATTCACCTTGTCGTATTACTTACCTTGGTTGTTGTGGGACTTAATCTTTCAATGCGCCAATTTGAACGGAGATTGGCAAAGTGAGAACCGCAGTTGAGATTGCAGTGAGTAGAAAATCAAGCGCAATGTATGCGGGCAGACCCCATGTGTTATTGGAGCGTGGCTGGCTAGCTTTTAGATCATCCACATGGATTCCAGTTGTTACGGGCTTTCTTGAGCCCGTTCTCTTTCTCTTAGCCTTTGGTTATGGAATGGGAACTCTTATCGGAGATGTAACGACCGGCACTACAACTATGGATTACACACTCTTTATCGCACCTGGATTGCTTGCAAATAGCGCAATGAATGGTGCTATTTACGATTCAACATGGAATGTTTTCTGGAAACTCAATGAATCTAAGTTGTACAAGACCATGCTCTCAACACCTCTTGGACCACTTGACATCGCCCTTGGCGAGATCACATGGGCTCTGATCCGTGGCTTGGTGTACTCGCTTGGCTTCCTCACCGTCGTCACCGCCCTGGGCCTGACGCCTAGCTTCTGGGCGATCTTGGCGATTCCCGCCGCATCTCTGGTCGCCTTTGGTTTCGCCTCCTTTGGTATGGCGATCACCTCATTCTTCAAGACCTATCAACAGATGGGCTTCATCAACTTTGTATTACTACCAATGACTCTGTTCTCAGGCTCTTTGTACCCGATCTCGGTTTACCCAGATTGGCTTGAAAGAATAATTATGGCTCTGCCACTCTGGCATGGAATCGAGATGGTTAGAGCTTTCTGGTTTGGAAATATATCCTCTGGTGTCTTGGTACACATCGCTTACTTCTTAGTGATGATCGCTACAGGATTATTTGTCACCTCCCGTAGATTACGAGCCTTGTTCCTTCGTTAATCCTTGCTGTAACGAGCATCAGGAACCAATGGTGGACACTTCCAACCGGGCGCAATCACCGGTTCAAAATGCCACCATTCATTTTCAAATACGCGACATAAACCAAACTTTGAACCATGTGTCTCTAACCAACCTGCACCAACTGGTTCATCTGGGTAATTAACATCTATTGCAACTCCCCATGGATGATGCGATACCAAAGGTGGGGCAACCCACTTGCTAGCCTCATTTATAGATCTATATCTACGAACCGCTTGATTGAACAAAGTTTGTTGACGGTTTAATGATCTAAATCCTGAAACTATATAAATAGTAACTCCATCTTTTTTTGCTGCAGCTTGTGCAGCTTTAAAACGTACCGCAACCTGTTTGTCCAGGTCACTTGGTCGGATCAATGAACGAGAAATCGCACCTGCTCCGAGCGAGCTCTCTGTTTTTTCACAGCCTTTTATTACATGGGAAACACGAATATCTAGTGTTTTTTTATTCATGCAACTTAAAGGAATTGTGTCCGAAGCGTGAGAAAACTCATGAAAAAGTGAAAAAACCAATAAAAAGGCAATAAATCCCCCACCTTTTCTCATGTCTCTAGTCTACGGGGTTGCTTTTTAATTAAAGAGTGAGAGAATTGGGCTAATCAGTAATAACTAAAACGAACCGGGAGAGTACTTCTCAAACGAGTTTCAAAAGCTGAAACCTTTGTCGTACAAGTTTTACAAATGCTTACACAGACTAACCATAGAGAGACATTTAGATTCCTCCCGTCCACATCAGTTCCGGTGGACCCGAAGCGGGTCGAAGAGATACTCAAGCAAGAGTGGAAGCTTTTCACCAAGGGAACAGATAAGAGCGCAGAAGAGAGCCGCCGTTCATTCAAGGCGTTGCCTTTGGGCGTTACTTCAAGCTTCCAGCACTGGGATCCATATCCGATCTCCATTGTTAGCGCCCAGGGCGCATATATGACAGATGTCGATGGCCGACAACTGCTCGACCTTTCAATGGGTTTTGGAGCGATGCTTGCCGGTCACCTGAACCCAATTGTTATTGAAGAGATTGAAAACTCATTAACTACCGGAATGTTGTTTGTTACGCCATCGCCGATTTCAACAGATGCTGCAGAGCGAATCTGCAAGCGCTTTGGAATTGATCAGGTTCGATTTACAAACAGTGGAACTGAATCAACGATGTACGCGGTTCGCGTTGCTCGCTCTGCCACTGAAAAAATGGGAATCCTTAAGGTTGAAGGTGGTTACCACGGTAGCTACGATCCATTTGTAGTCTCTAGTAAACCTGCATTAGACAAGATTGGTGATCCTGAAGATCCAATTCCGGCGATCGATTCAAACTTGGTTCCAGGAGATATCTATGTTGTTCCTTTCAATAATATTCCCGCGCTTGAGAGAATGTTTGAGAAGAATGCAAAGAAGATCGCCTGCTACATCGTGGAACCAGTTCTAGAAAACCTTGCCATCGTTCTTCCAGATGAGGGTTACCTAGAGCGTGTTCGCGAGCTATGCGATGAATACAACGTTGTTCTGATCTTTGATGAGGTAAAGACAGGACTTACAGCTGGTGCTCATGGCGCTTCTGCGCGTTTAGGAGTGAA
>LIAM01000030.1 GCA_001438925.1 Actinobacteria bacterium BACL15 MAG-120619-bin91
TCGGCAAGTGCGCAGGTACTGTCAGTTGATGAGAATGCGATCACGATTGGCATTGTTAACGCTGGCGCAAAAGAAAGTTTTGAGCGATCAGAGTCTGATGTAATTCTGCGCAACGCATTTATTGATGTAGTTGGGTTGGATAGAAGTATTGCGGTGGTTGTTGATCCTTCAATTGATACCAATACACCTGCGGCCCGTGAGACCAGAACATCTGAAGCACCAAATGATCCGGTGCAGTTGTCGGGTGCAGCGCTATTGGCAAAAGAGCTTGGGGCAAAGATTGTTGAAGGCAAAAAATAGATGTCAGGTATGTATGAAGGTGCAATTCAAGATCTGATTGATGCACTGGGTCGTTTGCCAGGAATTGGTCCAAAGAGTGCCCAACGTATCGCCTTTCATATTTTGCAATCTGATTCAGAGGTTGCATCTGCCTTAGTTGATTCCATTCGCGTAGTAAAAGAGCGGGTTAAGTTTTGTGTGCTCTGCGGAAATGTTTCAGAGGAAGATGAGTGCCGAATCTGTCGTGATCCACGACGTGACAACACAACTATCTGTGTTGTTGAAGAGAGTAAAGATGTAATCGCAATTGAGCGAACACGTGAATTTCGTGGCAAGTACCATGTGCTCGGTGGAGCGATCTCTCCGATAGATGGAATTGGTCCAGAACAACTTCGTATCCGCGAGTTAATGGTTCGCTTGGCAGATGCTGGAATCGTTGAAGTCATCTTGGCTACAGATCCCAACCTCGAAGGGGAGGCAACAGCTACCTATCTATCCCGTCTGATCAAGCCGATGGATATAAAGGTCTCTCGTCTTGCCAGCGGATTGCCGGTGGGCGGGGATTTGGAGTATGCCGATGAGGTTACGCTCGGTCGCGCCTTTGAGGGACGCAGAGATGTTTAATCTCATTATTTGATACGCACTTCGTCTCATTATTTAAGAAATACCTGAAATTGGGTAGCCCCAGCCAGATATCTAGTTCATGATTGAGCCATGGGATTGATTGTTCAGAAATATGGCGGCTCCTCCGTGGCCGATGCCGAGGGCATGAAGCGGGTAGCCAACAGGATCGTGGCGGCCAAGCGGGATGGAAATCAGGTGGTCGTTGTCGTTTCAGCGATGGGCGATACCACCGATGAGCTGATTGATTTAGCGGAACAGATCACTCCGATCCCTCAGGGTCGCGAGCTGGATATGTTGTTAACCGCGGGCGAGCGAATCTCAATGGCGCTGCTAGCGATGGCGATCAATAACTTGGGACATGAGGCCTTGTCATTTACCGGCAGCCAAGCAGGTGTGATCACAACATCTGCACATGGTCGCGCTCGCATCATCGATGTAACACCTGGTCGCATCAAAGAGGCTTTAGATAGTGGTGCAATTGCAATCGTTGCTGGCTTCCAAGGAATTTCGCAAGATACAAAGGATGTAACAACTTTAGGTCGCGGTGGTAGCGATACGACTGCGGTTGCCCTAGCTGCAGCACTTGATGCAGATGTTTGTGAAATTTACACAGATGTCGATGGTGTCTTTAGCGCCGATCCACGTGTTGTACCAACAGCCCGTAAGTTAAAGACAGTTACCTATGAAGAGATGTTAGAGCTTGCAGCAAGTGGTGCAAAGGTTCTGCATCTGCGTTGTGTCGAATACGCACGCCGTTACAACTTACCAATTCATGTACGTTCATCTTTTACAGCCAATGAAGGAACCTGGGTGGTCAAAGATCATCCTGAAGGAGGAGCAATGGAGCAAGCAATTATCTCAGGAATCGCACATGATAAGAGCGAGGCAAAGGTGACGATCGTTGGAGTACCTGATCGCACTGGTGTTGCTGCGCGTATCTTCCAGGCGATTGCCGATGCAGATGTCAATATCGACATGATTGTTCAAAATGTTTCCGCAGCTGCAACCGGCCTTACCGATATTTCATTTACCTTGCCAAAGGCTGAAGGAGCTTCAGCAACTGCGATCTTGCAAAAGTTACAGGGCGAGGTTGGCTTTGCATCGATTCAATATGATGATCAGATTGGTAAATTGTCATTAGTTGGCGCTGGTATGCGCTCACATCCTGGTGTAACGGCCACCTTCTTCGGTGCATTGTCAGATGCGGGAGTAAATATTGAAATGATTTCAACATCAGAGATCCGTATCTCCATTATCTGCCGCCAGGCAGATCTGGAACGAGGCGCAAAGGCCGCACACACAGCCTTTGAATTAGATGCAGATCAAAGCCAAGCGGTTGTTTATGGAGGTACAGGACGATGAGTAAAAAAGTTAAGAAAGTTGCCAAAAAACCTTCACTTGCAGTCGTTGGTGCAACAGGTGCTGTTGGCACAGTAATGCTCAGCATCTTGTCTGAGCGCAAAGATGTGTGGGGCGAGATCCGTCTGATCGCTTCTGCTCGCAGTGCGGGTAAGAAGTTAATGTGTCGCGGAGAAGAGCTAACCGTCGTAGCTCTCTCACCCGAAGCCTTTGATGGTATCGATGTAGCAATGTTCGATGTTCCAGATGATGTTTCAGCGGAGTGGGCGCCTATTGCAGCTGCTCGTGGTGCGATCGTTGTCGACAACTCTGGTGCATTCCGAATGGATCCCAAGGTTCCATTGGTTGTGCCTGAAGTAAATCCAAAGGATATTAAGAAGCGTCCTAAGGGAATTATTTCAAATCCAAACTGCACAACACTTTCAATGATTGTTGCGATGGGTGCACTCAATAAAAAGTTTGGTCTAAAAGAGCTTGTAGTCGCTTCATATCAAGCAGCATCTGGTGCAGGTCAACCTGGCATCGATGCATTGCGTGAGCAGATCTCACAAGTTGCTGGAACAAATGCGGGTGAGGCCACCGGAGATGTTCGCAAATTTGTAAAAGATTCTGGACCATTTCCAGCACCGCTGGCTCTCAATGTTGTCCCATGGGCGGGTTCATTAAAGGAAGCAGGATATTCATCTGAAGAGCTCAAGGTTCGCAATGAATCACGCAAGATTCTTGGAATGCCAAAGCTCAAGGTTTCAGCAACATGTGTTCGTGTTCCCGTTTTAACTACGCACTCATTAGCTGTACATGCGACATTCAAGACTGAGGTCTCTCGCAAAGCTGCACAAAGGGTGCTTGAAAAGGCGACCGGTGTGATTTTGCTTGATGATCCTGAAAATAAAAAGTTTCCAACTCCAAATGATGTAGTTGGAACAGATGAGACATGGGTTGGTCGCGTTCGCCAGTCTCTAGATGACAAGAAATCCATCGACTTATTCCTGTGTGGAGACAATCTTCGCAAGGGAGCAGCGCTCAATACGGCGCAAATCGCTGAACTTTTGGCGGTAGAGTTAACGAAATGAGCATTAAAGAAACCCTACGCAGCGACTTAACTGAGGCAATTCGTGGTCGCAATGAGATCGTATCCAGCACTATTCGCATGGTCCTGACCGCAATCACCAATGAAGAGGTTGCCGGTAAAGAGGCACGTGTCTTAAGTGATGATGAGGTCATCGTTGTTTTGTCCCGCGAGGCAAAGAAGCGCCGCGAGGCTGCAGAGGCCTTTGAGGGTGCAGGCCATGCAGAAAAGGCTGCGCTCGAAAAGGCTGAAGGTGAAGTTATTGCTAAGTATTTGCCAGCTCAGCTTAGTGCAGATGAGATCAAGCAGATCATCGCTGATGCAATCGCATCAACGGGTGCTGCAGGTCCTGCAGATATGGGCAAGGTAATGGGTGCGATTAAGGCAAAGATTGCAGGAAAGGCTGATGGAGCACTTGTTTCATCACTAGTGAAGGAGAGTCTCAACAAATGACACAACAGATGAGTAAATTTGAATACGCAACGGTTCCACTTCTTTCACATGCCACAAAGCAGATTCTTGATACCTGGGGCTCCGATGGTTGGGAGCTTGTTCAAGTGATTCCAGCACCAGGAACTGGCGAGCAGCTAGTTGCTTACATGAAGCGACCACTTGCATGAATAAGGTTGATGTACGCGCAAAGCTTGCCGAGCTTGGTCTTGAACTGCCAGTTGCTGCAAAGCCAGTTGCTGCTTATGTTCCAGCGATCCGCACAGGTAATTTAGTTTTCACCGCCGGACAACTTCCATTAGCTAATGGTGAAATGGCAGGAGTTGGAAAGGTTGATGGAGAGATCACTCCTGAGCGTGCAAAGGAGCTTGCACAGATTTGTGCACTCAATTGCTTAGCCGCCGTTGAAACCGTTGCAGATGTAAACAAGATTACAAAGATCGTTCGCGTAGTTGGTTATGTCAACGGTGTTTCTGGATATATCAACCATCCAGCGGTTGTAAATGGTGCCTCAGAGCTTTTTCTAGCAATCTGGGGTGATGGTGCAAAGCATGCGCGTAGCGCTGTTGGAATTGCAGAGCTTCCACTTAATTCGCCTGTAGAGATTGAATTAACAGTCGAAATTACTGACTAACTATTTACCGCGCTTTGTAAGTCGGTCTAAATCGGTAATAAGAACCGCACGGCCATCTAGCTTTAACCAGCCGCGTCCTGCGAAATCAGCTAGCGCCTTGTTAACGGTTTCGCGGGATGCACCAACTAGTTGAGCCAACTCCTCTTGAGTTAAATCGTGGTGCACAAACAATCCTTCATCACTTTGCTTTCCAAAACGCTCACCTAGATCGATCAGCGCTTTAGCAACACGACCAGGTACATCTGAAAAGACTAGATCGCCAACCGCTTCATTGGTACGGCGAAGACGTTGTGCCAAGCGAGCCAAAAGTTGTAATGCAACTTGAGGATTTTGAGCAAGCCAAGGAATTAATCTTTCCTGGCCAAGGCTAAGTAGTTTTGCATCTGTTACTGCGGTTGCAGTTGATGTACGTGGGCCTGGATCAAAGAGGCTGAGTTCACCAAACATTTCACCAGGTCCGAGAATTGAAAGTAGGTTCTCACGACCATCTCCGCTGGATGTTCCTAGCTTGAGTTTTCCTTCGGCTATCACATATAGGTGATCACCTTCAGCACCTTCAGCGAATAAAACAGATCCCTTGGCAATCTTTACAGAATCCATATTGGCCAGCAAAGAGATAGCGGCGGCATCATCCAAGGCGGTGAAGAGAGGCGCTTTGCGAATAACTTCTTGATCTATGGGCACGAGGGGTACTTTACTACCCATGGCGGTCGATGGCGAAACCAGAAAAGGGGCGAAGGCGGTTTACCGCATCCTCACAAAGACCTACCCAAACATTCGATGCGAATTAGATTTTACTAACCCGCTGGAGTTAATTGTCGCAACGTTGCTCAGCGCTCAGTGCACAGATAAGAGAGTTAACACTGTCACCCCAGCACTCTTTAAAAAGTATAAGAATCCAAAGGCGTATGCAAAAGCAGATATTCATGAGATTGAAGAGTTAGTCCACTCCACCGGCTTTTATCGAGCTAAAGCCCGCAATATAAAGTCGCTTAACATCAAGTTGCTAGAGGACTTTGGTGGAGAAGTTCCACGCACTCTTGAAGAGCTCATTACTCTGCCAGGGGTTGGAAGAAAAACTGCAAATGTTGTTTTAGGTCATGCCTTTGATACTCCTGGTATAACAGTTGATACGCACTTTGGAAGATTGTCACGTCGTTTTGGGTGGACTAAAGAAACAGATCCAGTCAAGGTTGAAATGATTGTGCAGCAGTTAATACCGCAAGTCGAATGGACAAATCTTTCGCAGCGAATGATTTGGCATGGGCGCAGAATCTGCCACTCACGTAAACCAGCGTGCGGTGTATGCCCTGTTGCAAAAATCTGTCCAAGTGTTGGAATCGGGGAGATGGATAAAGAGAAGGCCTTACTGTTAGTCAAAACAGACAAGGATTTCCGATGAGGAAAGTGTTAGTGGCAGCAGCGCTATTAATGCTGACCGCTTGTTCTCCCTCATCTACATATGTAAAGGGAGAAGTTGTCTCATGCGAATCTATTTCAAAGGACTCAACATTTACTGGTGGAGTTGAATTAGCGTGCTTAGATGGTAAGGAGGGTGCCCAACTTGGCGGGCTACGTGGACCTATGGTTGTTAATGTGTGGGGATCGTGGTGTGGACCATGCAAAGAAGAGATGCCGGTGCTGCGAGCCTTTTATGAAAAAGCAAAGGATAAAGTTCAATTAATCGGTGTTGATGTAGAGGAAGCAAACTTTGATGATGGCCGCAGATTTGTTGAAGGTAATGGCGTTACATGGCCAAACCTGTATGACCCAGATGGTCGATCACGCCAGTACTTTGGGATGGGTGTGCCAGTAACTTGGTTTATCGCAGCCGATGGCAGTGTTGCCCACAAACATGTCGGAATCATTAAAGATCTCGATCAAATTCTTACACTTACAGAAAAGTATCTTGGAGTGCGCATTTAATCCTCATCCTTTGATGTGTTTAGACCTTCAGAGATCAGCTTCATGACATTTGGATCTGCAAGGGTTGTTGCATCGCCAACCTGGCGGTTTTCAGCGACATCTTTGAGTAAACGACGCATAATTTTGCCGCTTCGGGTCTTTGGAAGTTCAGCAACAACCAAAATCTGACGAGGCTTTGCGATCGCACCAATCTCTTTTGCCACATGATTACGTAGCTCTGTAACAAGTTTTTCTCCACTTGCATGGGCTATTCCACCACGCAAAATAACAAAGGCGACGATCCCCTGCCCTGTCATCGCATCATGAGCACCAACGACAGCAGCTTCAGCAACAGCTTCATGGGAAACAAGTGCGGACTCAACCTCAGTTGTTGAAATTCTATGTCCAGAAACATTCATGACATCATCAACTCGACCGAGCAACCAAATCGCCCCATCCTTATCTAACTTTGCACCATCTCCTGCAAAGTAGATTCCTTTAAACCGTGACCAATAAGTTTCTTTATAGCGCTCATCTTCTCCCCAAACACCACGCAGCATTCCGGGCCACGGTTTATCAAGGATCAAAAATCCACCGTGGCCTTTAGCAACTGGGTTGGCATCATCATCAACGACCACCGCACTAATTCCCGGGATTGGTGTCATTGCAGATCCTGGTTTAGTTGCAGTAACACCTGGCAGAGGTGAAATCATGATTCCACCAGTTTCAGTTTGCCACCATGTATCAACGATTGGGCAACGGTTACCACCAATAACCTCGCGGTACCACATCCACGCTTCTGGATTAATTGGTTCGCCAACAGAGCCTAATAGGCGAAGCGATGAGAGATTAAACTTATTTGGATACTCATCTCCCCACTTCATCCATGTACGAATCAAAGTCGGAGCTGTATACAAAATAGTTACACCATACTTTTCGATCAGCTCAAAGATCCGTCCCTTATGCGGTGTATCTGGGGTTCCCTCATACATAACTTGCGTTGCACCATTAATCAGCGGCCCATAAACAATGTAACTATGGCCGGTAATCCAACCAACATCTGCGGTACACCAGTACACATCGGTTTCGGGCTTAATGTCAAAGACAATCCGATGGGTGTATGCGGCTTGCGTTAGATATCCACCAGTAGTGTGAAAGATTCCCTTTGGCTTTGCGGTAGTTCCAGATGTGTACAAAATGAAAAGTGGATGCTCAGAATCAAAGCCCTGTGCTGTGTGTTCAGCGGATTGGCGACCCACAATGTCGTGCCACCAGACATCAGTTGCATCGTTCCACGCAGTTTCTTGTTTAGTGCGTTGAACTACAACAACCTTCTTAACATTGTGTTTGCCCTTTAGCGCTTCATCGACAGCGGGCTTAAGGGCAAATGCCCCACCCTTTCTAAAACCACCATCTGCAGTGATTACTAATTGTGCATCGGCATCTTGAATTCGCGAGAGCAAAGCATCGGCAGAGAATCCCCCGAAGACTACTGAATGCGCAGCGCCGATGCGAGCACATGCCAACATCGCAATCGCAGCTTCAGGAATCATCGGCATGTAAATCGCGACACGATCCTTCGATTGAACTCCTAACTCAAGCAATGCATTTGCAGCCTTCTTTACCTCAGTAAGTAACTGAGAGTAAGTAATTGTCTGAGTATCACCAGGTTCGCCTTCAAAGTAAAAAGCAACCCGATCACCACGACCCTCAATCACATGTCGATCAAGAGCGTTAAAGGATGCGTTTATCTTTCCGCCAACAAACCACTGTGCATAAGGTGAATCCCATTGCAAGGTTTGTGTCCATGGAGCTTCCCAACTCAACGCATGTGCTTGTTGTTCCCAAAAGGCCAATCGATCCTTTTCAGCGAGATCATAAAGAGCAGCGGTCGCATTAGCTTGAGTTGCAAACTCAGCGGTTGGTGGAAATTGGCGATCCTCGCTCAGCAGGTTTTCAAGTGATTCGTGATCGTGGCTCATAGCGTTAGAGGTTACCTGTTGAACTTTGTTATCAACAGAGAATTACCAATGAAATTTGAGGATGTGTCCCTGGCTGAAGATGCCCCAAAGGAAAGGAGACACAATGCTGACCGCATTTATTTTGGCGCTAATCAAGCTTCTGAGTAACCCGATATTGGTTGCGGCATTGGCTAAGTTCTTGGCCAACGCCCTCAAAACGGTGAGTTAAGGGCAAATCCCACGCAGAAAGACCCTCTCAGCACGGTGCGCGGAGGGTCTTTTTGTGCCCCGCGGGTGAAGGTGAGAGGATTGGTTGTAAGCCTCTAGACGACTCAACGAAGCGCTCAGTCTAAAGATTTACAACGAGCCCATAGGAGTCACACTATGCCAATTGCAACCCCTGAAATTTACGCAGATATGTTGGATCGCGCTAAAAAGGGCGCATTCGCATATCCAGCGATCAACGTTTCATCATCACAAACCCTGACAGCTGCTATTCGTGGTTTCGCCGAAGCAGAGTCAGATGGAATCATTCAATTCTCATGGGGTGGGGCCGAGTACGCATCTGGTTCAACGGTTAAGAACATGGTTGATGGTGCAGTAGCGCTCGCAGAGTATGCACATGTAGTTGCAAAGAACTACAAGGTAAATATTGGAATTCACACAGATCACTGCCCAGCTGAAAAGTTAGATGGCTTCATGCGTCCATTACTTGCATTTGGTGCAGATCGCATTAAGTCAGGTAAGGCTCCTTTGTTCAACTCACATATGTGGGATGGATCAGCGGTTGATATGCCTGAAAACATGAAGGTCGCTAAGGAAATGTTGGCGATGTCAGTTGCGGCAAAGACAATTCTTGAAATCGAAATCGGTGTTGTTGGCGGAGAAGAAGATGGCATCGAAGCAAAACATGATGCAAAGCTGTACTCGACGCCTGAGGATGCACTTTTAACAGTTGAAACCCTTGGAACAGATGTAAATGCTCGCTACATGGTGGCAGCAACATTTGGAAATGTTCATGGCGTTTACAAGCCAGGCAATGTTGTTCTGCAGCCAAAGATTCTTGCGACTTTGCAAGAGGCGGTTTCTGCAAAGCTTGGACTGCCTGCAGGAAGCAAGCCAATGGATCTGGTATTCCACGGTGGTTCTGGCTCACTACTTTCAGAGATCCGCGAATCATTAGATTACGGCGTAATTAAGATGAATGTAGATACCGATACCCAGTACGCATTTACACGCCCAGTTGTTGAGCACATGTTCAAGAACTATGACGGTGTTCTCAAGATCGATGGGGAAGTTGGAAACAAGAAGGCTTACGATCCACGTGCATGGGGCAAGCTAGCCGAGGCAGGAATGGCGGCTCGAGTTGTACGTGCTTGTGAAGATCTTCGCTCAACCGGAAC
>LIAM01000031.1 GCA_001438925.1 Actinobacteria bacterium BACL15 MAG-120619-bin91
GATTGCTTAATCTGTCCGCGCTGGCTTGGTAGAACGGTAATTGTTTCAGCATCAATACGTGCACCTAGAAGTGGAGCAATCTTCTTTGCACGAATTACCTCTTCAAGCACCGCGGTATCTGTCGTAATCAAAATCAATCCATGTACAGGATCCATTTCGAGTCGCAGGCGACCATAACGAGACATTGTTTCGGCAACATCGATAAGAATTGAATGAGGAACGGCATATCTTGAGTATTGAATTAATGTGTCAATAACCTGCTCAGCATCATGTCCTGCAGCTCGTGCATTCCATAACCCCAGAGGAGTCAAACGATATGTATGAATGTGTTCTGGAGAGCGTTCTAATTCAGCAAAGGGTGCGATTGCTCGTCGACACTCAACTGACATTGGATGGTCGATATCGAGCAGAAGCGTCTTATCGCTCTGAACAATTAGTGGACCATCACTCATTAAGTAAATCCTTTATTAGCGCATGTAATAATTTGCTGCGATCTTCAAGGGTAGTGATATCTACCCATTCATGCGTGGCGTGAGCACCATCTCCAATAGCTCCGAGACCATCAAGTACTTGTGCTCCTGCGGCGGCGGCAAAGTTTCCATCACTTGCTCCACCGACAGATGCATGGCCCAGCGGTGGCATGCCCAGCTCTTTGGCCACCTTTTCGGCACGCTCATATAAAGCCATAGTTGAAGAGGTTTCTAGAGGTGGGCGATTAAAACCACCAGTAATCTCGTAACGGCAGCCTGGATTAACAGCCTTCAAAGCTTTGATTGCAGCATCTACACGTTGAAGATCTGCCATTGAGTATGAGCGGATATCGATATCAAGTACAGCTAAATCTGGAACAGTATTTGTTGTGTTTCCGGCGTGAAGTGTGGTTGGAACAACAGTTGTTCCATGCTCTGGATTTTGCAAGGCGGCGATCGCTAATACCGCATGAGCGATTTCAATTGTTGCGTTAATCCCTTTTTCAGGGTCAAGACCTGCATGTGATGCTTTACCGTGAATCTTTACTTGGTACATCGCAGTACCTTTACGGCCGGTCTTTACCTTTCCATTCAGCGTTGCCTCTAAAACTAAGACAGTTTTAGCTTTTGCAGAGATCTCTTTAATGAACTCCTTACTTGTCGCACTACCTGTTTCTTCATCGGTAGTTGCAACGAGTGCAGCACCTGCTGTGATTCCCTTCATCGCATACAAGGCTTGAATAAATCCAGCCTTCATATCAAAGACTCCTGGACCACGAGCGGCGTTACCTTCTACCTGCCACAACGGTTCAAAGGAGCCTTTAGGCCAAACAGTATCTAGGTGTGCAAGTACAACTACATCTGGATTTTGTGAACCCCACCAAAAAACCGGGCGACCATTTACTTCGCGGATCTCTGCGGGTGTTCCTAGAATTCGAGTAGCGATTTGATCTGCAAGAGCGATTACATCGCGGCATGCTTGAAGATCTTCAGTTGGGGACTCCAACTTCACTATCGCTTCGAGGTCTGCCAACATGGGTTAAGTCTATAGCGGCGCTACGCCGGTGATACGTGGGATTCTGAAGGATTGAACCTCGCCGGTGGCGTGATCACGGGCGATTAGGGCCCCTGCGCTGATGCGGATTGGATCAATAATTCGATGTGTAACTCCACCATTGTTATCTGCATAGCCAATTGACAGGGTTTTCTCATCGACAATAAATTGATTTAAAACCTCCATCGTTTCATTTGCAGTTGTACGTGGAAGCTGCCCCAGCGCCTCACTTGCAACTTGACGAAGCTTTGATTGACGATGAGTAGATTTCTCACCAGTACGCAAAACTCGAATCGCAGCGCTAATTACTTCTGGGGTCGGAGTTTCAACCTCGCCAATTATTCTAGGAGGACGTGGCTTAGCGTTAGATCTGTTTGTCTTAGGCCCGGTAAGAATCATTCCGTTAACAGATTCGCCTGCTGGTAGATATCCCGCTTCTCGCAATACACGCATCGCATCTGTTGCATCCATATCGCAAATTACAACTTCAGGGGCGATTCTGCGCAAGGAAAGTATCTCAAGTTTTTTATCATTCATGATTTGCGAGATCAAAGCTGTATCTTCACAACGAATAAATGAAGAGGTATTTCCTACACGCAACTTGCCATGCTTTTTTGCAACATCTGCAATCAGATATTCAAGAGGTTGTGGCATTGGAGTCTTAGATGTCTTGATGAGAAAACTCTTAATCTCATCGCCAGTCTTACCGTGATCTAAAGCCCGTCGAATCGTGGCTTCAGTGAATCGATAAACCGTTGCACCTCCACGACTTTCAATCTCAGCCATCATCGCTAGAGCCTGAGATATCTCGTGCTCCAATGGTCCCGGAGCAATAGCTGTGTTATCACTCTGAATCAAAATGTGATCAACGGTCTTTGGTAGATCCTCATTAATTGAATTTAGGTCATCTCCATTGAGGAACTCGAGACCAAACTTTGAGATTGCACCTTGGCCGGTTATGCCAAGCCATTCCGCCTCACGCAATGTCCATTCAGCTAACTCTTCCTGTAGAGATGAGTTTCGTCGCATAGGTGCACGCCATAACAAAACCTCTTTGAAGCTGCTCCATTCAGGTGCAACACCTGGATTTTCACGCAACAGTTCAAGGGTTAAAGCGCGCACACGGGCTGCATTTACCCGGTCAAGTTCTGGGCCAAGGGCTGCAACATTCTTTGCTTCTGCACGGCCAACTAATCCGCTTACTCGCGATGTTATTAGCCACTGAGATGCCAACATTTGCCATCTATCTGCTGGTGTATGCATTAACCAGATATCAAACTTATTGCTTGGCAAGATTCGCTCATCTGCATCAACACTAACTAGTGATGCAAGGTAGGCAAGTTCGACAATAAATGCGGTGCAGGATTCATCAACTCCTAGATGGTTTGAAATAACTTTAAGATCTCTAACACCTAGTCCACCGGCACGCAATGCATCTGCAGGTTCATCTGCCCAGAAATTAAGCAACTCTTCAACCCAACGAAGAACAGTTGAAACATTTGCAATTGCAGCAAGATTGATCTGTCTTTCATCACGTTTGCTACCCGACATCTTTGGCTCGGCGACAAAACGTTGCTTATGAATTTTTCCACCACGAAGATGAATCGCTACCTCACGCGCCAAAATGACAGTTCGTTGATCAAGAGGCACCAGAAACTTTTTATCTAGAAGCCAAGTAACTCCGGGTCCTGGATTCTTAATATCTCCAACGCTTCCGCGAGGAGGTCCCCAAGTAAGGCGCTCCAGTACCTTCTTTGCATCTGCCGGTGCATCATCGAGTTCACTTAATTTTAATTTTGCTATTGAGGCTGGGCCAAGGCCTGCTGGCTCTGCACCAATTACCTCACGTAGTTGAGTTGGTAACCGCATTCCATCATCTGATGGATAGATCAAACCAATCATTACCAAGTGTGCAATTGCACCTTTGGCTTCCTTTTCAGTGATGGTCACAACTTGTTTTTCAGTGAAGGGTTCATTTAATGATGCTGCAGCCTCTAGTACTTGAAACTGCCACTGGTTAAGTGAATCAATTGCACGCGCAAGGCTTGGCGCAGAACAGGCTCTGACAGCAAGAGATGCGATATCTGACGGAACAGGAGTAATGAGATCAGGGCGAGCATTGAAAAGATTTAAAAAGGCAGAGTCATCAACACTACGTAAGTAGTCGGAGAATGAGCGCATTTCCATAACTTGCCTACATTACTGGCATATCGGAGCTTCTTGTTAATTAGCCTCTTCGTTTACGGGGGGTCAGCCAGGTACCTAGCGCTGCAAGCCGAACAACCAAGGGGGAGATCGCTTTGCCAATAAAGCGGGCTCTGCGGAAGTCATGAATCGGCCAACCTTCAGCCATTGCACGCAAACCCAATAGCGCATCTGGATTGATCGCAGATGGATGACCAACGCACAGCAAAAGAGGGAGATCATTGTTGCTGTCTGAAAAGGCAAAGCACTCACTTAAGTTAAAGCCCTTTTCCTTAGCTAGTTCGGTAACAGCAATTGCTTTCTCTTTTCCATGCAACAAGGCTCCATTCATGCGCCCTGTATATGTTCCATTCTCTATTTCAGCCTTACTTCCTAAAGCTCCTGTTAAACCCAATCTCTTTGCGATCAGCACAGCCATATCTTCTGGTGCAGCTGTCACTAAATAAACTTCAATTCCTTCAGCCTCTAACGCCTGTGCAATATCAATTGTTCCCTGCCACATAGCTGGCGAAACATATTCATCGTAAATCTCTTGTGCGATCGCTTCAATATCCTTGACGTTGTGACCGCCAATAAAATCTGTAGCCGCATCTTGGAACCTTTGAATCTCATCCTTATTCTCTTTACCGGTTAAGCGAAATCTCAGGTTAGCCAGCACAAAACGGGAGATATCCTTCTTAGTGAAGTAACCACGCTGATACATGCCTCGGCCCAAGAAGTAAATTGTTGAGCCGCGGATAAGCGTGTTATCGACATCAAAGAAGGCAGCCCGTTTGGTTGTGAGTGCCATGTCACTACCCTAGCGATAGACGGCCTATAGGAACGCTTTATGCTTTACCAATGAGTTCAACGGTGCATGTAGTTCGCCACGGAGAAGTCCACAATCCAGAGAAGATTTTGTATGGACGCCAGCCTGGCTGGCGATTGTCTGAGCGTGGAGAAGAGATGGCTGAAACCATTAGCCAATGGTCTAAAGCCTTGGATCTTGGAGCACTACATGTATCACCCCTACAACGTGCACAAGAGACGGCAGCACCGATCGCAGCTGCCCACAATATTTCAATTACAACTGATGAACGATTAATTGAAGCGGCAAATATCTTTGAGGGAAAGCCATTTGGCGTTGGTGATGGAGTTCTGCGTCATCCAGCAGCTTGGAAACATTTATGGAATCCATGGAGACCTTCGTGGGGTGAACCATATGAGCAACAAATCACTCGCATGCTTGCAGCGATCTTTGCGGCCAACAAGGCGGCAAATGGAAAAGATGCAATATGTGTGTCTCATCAGCTACCAATTTGGATCTTAAGAAGTGCGATTGAAAATCGTAGGTTGCTGCATGATCCTCGTAAGCGCGAGTGCTCTTTGGCATCAGTCACAAGCATTCACTTCGATGATGAAGGCATGATTTCAGGAGTGACATACTCCGAGCCTGCTCGCCATTTATTGCCAGAGAAAAAGTAATGAAGAAATCCACCATATTTGTTGTGCTTGCACTTGTCTTAACAGCGTGTGGTGGTGGGGGTAGTTCTAGTTCAGAAGAAAGTTTTGTATCAGGTGACGGCTCTGCAACTTATATTAAGAGCTCTGATCGCAAGATTGCTCCTGCAATTACCGGAATAACTTTGTCTGGTCAGAACTACACATATCCGCGAAATAAGGTAGCAGTTGTAAATGTTTGGGCCTCATGGTGCTCGCCCTGTCGTGCCGAAGCACCCACCCTTGTTGCCTTGGCAAACAAGTACACAGATGTTGCCTTTATCGGAATTCTGACTCGAGATAATCCAGCTAACGCTGAAGCCTTTGAACGCAGATTTAAGATCCCATACCCAACCCTGATAGATGACTCAATTCTTCTGGGTTTTAAAGGCTCTTTACCCGCTAATGCAATTCCGACAACGGTAGTTTTAGATAGAAAAGGTCGTGTAGCTGCACGAATTTCAGGTGTGGTAACTATCGCTTCACTATCAGAGTTAATTGAAAAGGTATCTGCCGAATGAAAGAGTTCTTTGTAGATCAGATATTTTCAGGGTTTCTTATCACCGCATTTCCTTTTGCTGTGATTGCTGGTGTGGTCTCATTTCTTTCACCATGTGTACTACCGCTGGTTCCGGGGTATTTATCCTTTGCCGCAGGGTTTTCAGTAAGTCGTGGCAAGGTGTTACTGGGCTCTGTTCTATTTGTTTTAGGTTTTAGTTTGGTCTTTATCTCATATGGCGCAGTATTTGGTGGTTTAGGAAATCAACTCTCTGCCAATGAAGAGATCATCTCTCGGATATTAGGAGTTTTGACAATATTTCTTGGTTTTATTTTTTATGGACGCTTTCCCTTCTCTCCAACTATTCGCCCAAAGATGCGAACAACTGGGGGATTGCTCGGTGCGCCAATGCTTGGTGTGCTATTTGGAATCGGCTGGACACCATGTATTGGTCCCGCACTTGCCGCAGTTCAGACCTTGGCATTTCAAGAGTCCAGCGCTGTACGCGGAGCGGTGCTCTCCTTTGGTTACTGCTTAGGATTAGGTCTGCCATTTATTTTGTCTGGCTTGTCATTAGATAAATCGGCAAAGCTTCGTTCAATCATTTACCGTCGCGGAGACATGATCTCCAAAATTGGTGGAATCTTTTTAATTACACTTGGTTTCTTACAAGTATCAGGTTTCTGGAGTCAGATTATGAACTCTATGCGCTCTTTGATCTCTGACTTTATTCCGGTGATCTGATGAGCCAACAAACACAAATTCCTGAACTAGATAGCGTTGGTTTGTTCCGCTTTGCATGGAGACAGTTAACAAGCATGCGGACCGCCTTAATTCTGCTCTTATTAGTTGGAATTGCAGCTATTCCTGGGTCATTAATTCCTCAGAGAACCCAAGATCCCCTACAGGTAGGCCAGTACTTCAAGGATTCACCACAACAAGCTCGATGGATGGATTACTTCTATCTCTTTGATGTCTATGGATCTCCATGGTTTAGTGCGATTTATATCTTGCTGTTTATCTCATTGATTGGTTGCGTACTTCCCCGCACAATTGAGCACTTCAAAGCGGCACGAGCATTTCCTCCATCTACACCTAAAAATCTTTCACGCCTTGAGCACTACCAAAGCTGGAATGGGCAAGGAGATGAGATTGATCGTGCCCGGGCTTGGTTCAAAGCAAAGCGTTTTAGAGTTTTGGAGTCAGAGGGTTCAATCTCAGCTGAAAAGGGTTTCACTCGCGAAACTGGAAATCTATTTTTTCACCTTGCTTTAATTTTAATTCTTTTAGGTATTAGCTTTAGCTCACTCTTTGGAATGCGTGGTGAAGCGATTATCAATGTCGGTGAACGATTTGTTAATACACCAACAAGTTATGATACCTTGATGTATGGAAGACTTTATCGAGATTCAAATATTCCAGCTTTTATGCTGACAGCAGATAAGTTTGATGCTCGGTATAACCTAGAGACGAGTGCACCCGAGGATTACACTCTCGAGGTCTCTTTGCTTCGTGACGGATCGACAACCATTGAAAAGAAGGTAATCAAGGTAAATAGTCCTATGACTATAGGAACAACCCGCGTTTACTTACAAGCCAATGGTTATGCCCCTGTTGTAACTGTTAGAGACTCAAAAGGTGATGTTGCTTTTCAGGGCCCTGTTACCTTTTTACCGCAGGATTCAAATCTTCGTTCAATAGGTGCAATTAAGGTTCCCGATGCCGATCCGCAGATTGGATTCTTAGGATCATTTCTCCCAACTTATGTTCGCGACGGAGTCAACGGAGGAGCAAGCGCCTTTCCTAAAGCGCTCAATCCACGATTGTTGCTGTCTGTATGGAGCGGTGATTTAGGACTTGACTCAGGAATCCCTCAATCTGTCTACCGAATGGATACATCAGAGATGGTCCAGATCGGATTAAAGGGGTTAAAGCCTGGTGAAAGCTACGAGTATGAGGGTGGATCAATAACCTTTGAAGGTTATGTGCAATGGGTCAACCTTAACTTTGTCGCAGATCCCGGAAAGCATCTTGCATTGCTTGGAGGTATTGTTGCGATCCTTGGATTACTTGCATCACTGTTTACTCGTAGACGTCGAATTTGGATACGGGTGGGCAATGAGGTCGAAGTCGCTGCTCTAGCTAAGAATTCAGCACCGGGATTAGAGATTGAAATGCAGGAGTTTACAAAGATGTTAAAGGGAGAGAAGTAGATGTCACGTTCATGGGCTTATGCATCAAATTACTTGGTGTACTCAGCTATGGCTGTCTATGCGATCTCTTTTCTTGCTCATTTAATCGAAACCGCTTGGGCTGTAAAGGTTCCAACAGCGACAAGCAAAACCTTGGATTACAAGCGCACTGAAAAGGTTGCCCGAATTGCAACAGCGATGATGATTTTGGGGTTTGTGCTCTTGTTTGCAGGTGTTATCGCTCGCGGAATCTCTGCTGGGCGTGTGCCTTGGTCAAATATGTATGAGTTTTCTATCACCGGCGCTTTAACATTCTCCGGTGCATATTTATTAGCACTTCGTAAGTATGATCTTCGCTGGCTCGGACTTTTGGTTTCAGTATCTGTGCTTCTGACATTAGGAACTGCAGTTACCGCCTTATATGTCCCAAGTGCACCTTTAGTCCCAGCGCTAAAGTCTGAATGGCTTGTGATTCATGTTTCAACTGCAATTATTTCTGGTGGAGTATTTTTACTTTCAAATGTAATCGCATCTGCATACTTGTACCTAGATCGCATGGAAGCAAAAGGCGAGCGAACCCCATGGGCAAAGCGTTTACCGGATTTAGAGACACTTGATCTACTGTCTTATCGACTCGTAGCATTTGTCTTTCCACTGTGGACCTTTTCAGTGATTGCAGGTGCTATTTGGGCAGAGAGCGCTTGGGGTCGTTACTGGGGTTGGGATCCAAAAGAGACATGGGCCTTCATTACTTGGGTTGCATACGCTGCATACCTTCACGCCCGCGTAACTATTGGTTGGCGTGGGCGAAGAGCTGCATGGTTATGTTTATTTGCAGGCTCTACATTTTTATTTAACTATGTGTATGTAAATATCTGGGGAACTGGAAAGCACACGTATTCGGGGCTTTAGAGCTTCCTTAAGAAATCAGGATCATCATCAGGTGGAAGTATGCGTCGCTTACCCGCTCTACCTCTCTTTGGTTTGTTTCTACCAGCGATTAAATATGAAATAGGACCAATAGCAAATAGCGCTGGCCCCAAGAGAATTATAATTAACAGCCATCCCCACTTAGGCAGGTTTTTTACCTGTGACTCATCAGCACGGGCACAATCAATGAGTGCATAGAGAGTTAATCCAAAGATCAAGATGATGGGGATGACTCGAGACATATGCTTATTGTATCCCTAGACCAAGGGCAAGCAAGATAGCAAAGATCATCTGTAACTTTCCGGTTCTTCCCAGAACAGGGATGAGCTCTTTACCTGAAATATCACTTAGAACCTGCTTTGAGATTGAGATGCTCATCGGTAGCACGAGCAAGGTAATTAGGGTGGTTGGAATCAAAGTAACCATCACTGCAGCGTGAGCGGCCATCAAGAGAGCCACATACATATACCTTGCTTTACGATCACCGATTCGAACTGCAACGGTTAGCTTGCCCGCTAACTCATCCTTTGGTCGATCACGAAGATTATTTATTGTCAGGATGGCACAGGAGAGTGCACCCATCGGAATTGAGAAGATAAAACTGAGCAGAGTGATCTGTTCAGTCTGAACATAGTAAGTTCCCATCGTTGCCACTACGCCGAAGAAGAGAAATACAGATAGCTCACCAAAACCTTTGTAGCCAT
>LIAM01000032.1 GCA_001438925.1 Actinobacteria bacterium BACL15 MAG-120619-bin91
ACAAGTTTTACAGTTCCTATATCTGAACCTAAAAATGTTTGAGAGATTGGCGCTCCAAAAAACTCAGCTTGGGCAGCGCTAATTCCATCCTCTTTTGTTAAGACACCCTTTGTGACGATTGGTGTTTTTCCAATTCCATTAAGAACTGTAAAGAGTGCGAAAAAGATTGGCGCTTGGGCCAGAATTGGAAAACATGATGCAAGGGGGTTGGTCTTATGCTCCTTGTACAGCTTCATCATCTCTTCTGATTGCTTTTGGCGATCATCTTTGTACTTCTTTTGAATCTCCTTCATGTGTGGTTGAAGGGCGGTTAATGCACGCTGGCTCTTAATCTGCTTAACAAAAAGTGGAATTAAAATAATACGGATAATAATCACAAGACCGATAATCGCTAGTGACCACGAGACACCACTATTAGTTCCAAAGACTGGAGTTAATAAATCATGGATTGAAACAATTACCCAAGAAACAGCGATATATAAGGGGTTTAGGATGCTATCCATTAACTAATACCTTCTCCTTCGGAACTGCATAATCAACACCGCCGTGTGACCATGGATTACAACGCAACAAACGCCAGGCGCTCATTGCAACACCCTTTAAACCGTAAGCCTCAATTGCAGAGACCGCATATGAAGAGCAGGACGGGTAGTACTTACAGCGTGGTCCAAACATTGGAGAGATCCACTTTTGATACACCTTGATGGGTGCAACCAAGATCTTTCTCACTTTTGTTCAACCTTCTCGGAAAACTTTTTTAAAAGTTGTCCGACAATCTTTGTTACCTCTTGTGAGGCATCTGCGCTCTGTGCGTTGTTCAGGGCTCGAATTACCAACAAGGCTCCAGTTGGAAGTTGTGGATAGATCTCGCGCAATGTGTGACGAATCTGGCGAGCAATTCGGTGACGTGTTACAGATCCACCAACATTTTTACCAATTATTAATCCTGCGCGGGCAGGTTGATCTAATTGGGTTGGGTAGAGGTATCCGACAAAGTTTTGGGTTGAAAACCTCAAACCACTCTTTGTTGCACGCGCGAAATCAGCGCTCTCTGTTAGACGTGCGTTTTTTGCAAGCACGGGTATCGGTTATGAACCTTTATGCAGAAAGCTTTGCGCGACCCTTGCCGCGGCGAGCAGACAAAACTGCTCGACCGGCACGTGTGGCCATGCGAGCACGGAAGCCATGCTTTTTGGCGCGGCGGCGTGTGTTGGGTTGGAAGGTGCGCTTTGTCATTAAAAACTCCTATTACTAAAAATCTACTGCGGGCCAGAAATACGGGGGAAGCAAGGGTGTAACGGTAGAGGTCTGGGGATAAGCGGGTCAAACCGGCTAGTGGGGGGGTGAGCGCTGGTTAAAGTTGTGGATAACCAGTTGCTTTTTTCCCAAAACCCCTCTACTTTTCACTCCCGTCCACAGGCAAACCGCTTTGGAAGGGTTTAACAGGGCTCAACCTGGGGTTTAGACCACAGGGTGTGGATAACCCTGTGGATGAACAATCTGGGGTTCACCCCAAGAAGGCAGGCAGTGGTGGATGTTAAGGAAGTAGAGCTAACCACGCTGTGGGGTCGGGTAATTGAAGAGGTTGCCATCGATGCGCCACAACACCGGGCCTTCCTGCAACTAACAAAACCATTGGGTTTGCTCCATAACGATGATCAAACAACTTTACTGGTTGCAGCTCCCAACCTTTTTGCAAAGGATGTTTTGGAAAGTCGTTTGCGCACAGTTGTCAGTGAGGTTTTAACCCGCGAACTTGGATCCACAACAAATATCGCTGTCACTGTTGATGAAACTTTAGAGGTTGTTACATCTGCAACCCAAGAGGTTGAGATTGAGTTCGTCGCTCCAAAAACCGGAACAGGTCGCGATGATGCTCCCGCTTCAAAGGTTACAGATACCTCGACATTAAACCCTCGTTACATCTTTGAAACCTTTGTTATCGGTGCATCAAATCGTTTTGCGCACGCCGCAGCTGTCGCGGTCGCCGAAGCTCCAGCAAAGGCTTACAACCCATTATTTATTTACGGTGAGTCAGGTTTGGGAAAGACACACTTGTTACACGCAATTGGCGCATACGCCCAAGAGTTATATGGAAATGTGCGTGTTAAGTATGTTTCATCGGAAGAGTTTACAAATGATTTTATTAACTCTATTCGTGATGATAAAGCATCGGCCTTCCAGCGCCGTTACCGCGATCTAGATATTTTGCTTGTTGATGATATTCAATTCTTGGAAAACAAAGAGCGAACACAGGAAGAGTTCTTCCATACCTTTAACACTTTATATAACGCCAATAAACAAATAGTTATCTCTAGTGATCGACCACCTAAGCAGTTAACAACCCTTGAAGATCGTCTACGTTCACGTTTTGAGTGGGGTTTAATTACAGATATCCAACCACCTGAACTTGAAACCCGTATCGCTATCTTGCGTAAAAAAGCTGCGCAAGACAAGTTAAACGCTCCCGATGATGTTCTTGAATTCATCGCTAGTAAGATTTCGACAAATATTCGCGAGCTTGAAGGTGCGTTAATTCGCGTAACAGCATTTGCATCTTTAAACCGTCAAAGTGTTGATCTCTCGCTAGCTGAGATTGTTTTAAAGGATTTAATTCCCAATGAGTCCAACCCTGAGATCACAGGCGCAACGATCATGGCGCAGACCGCGGCCTACTTTTCATTAACAATTGATGATTTGTGTGGAACCTCCCGATCCCGTGTTTTAGTAAATGCGCGCCAGATCGCGATGTACTTGTGCCGAGAGCTGACCGAGCTTTCCTTGCCGACGATCGGCCAAACATTTGGTGGACGTGACCACACAACGGTTATGCACGCCGATAGAAAGATCCGTCAATTAATGGCTGAGCGCCGTTCGATCTACAACCAGGTCAATGAGCTCACCACCCGTATCAAACAGCAGGCTAGATAGACCCATTTGTCCGAATTGCCACTCTTTACCCCCAATTGGGGACAAGTTGTGGATAAGTAAGGATTATTGCGGAGAAACCGTGGATAACCATGGTGGATATGAAGTGGAAGGGGTGTGGTTGGAAATGAGCGACCTCTCTACCCACACCTGTCCACATCTTTTCCCGTCACTTACCCACACTTTATACAAGGCCAATCCCCGCTCTCAGCAGGGGTTTTATACCTTATCAACAGATAAAGGCTCTAGTTATTACGACTACCTTTATATACATATATCCAGTTACGCGAATAACCTTTCCATATTAAACAAGAGTCGGGGATAGAGATGAAGTTTACAGTCGAGCAATCAGCGTTAACCGATGGGGTTAATTGGGTTTCACGATCGCTTTCAACCCGACCAATTAAAACCGAACTACTTGGAATAGTTATCAACGCAACCGGTAATGAGGTTTTCTTATCCGCCTCTGATTTAGAGACAGCTAGCAAATCTCACTTTCCGGCAGAGGTAAAAGAGCCCGGCAAGGTTTTAGTACCAGGAAAGTTATTAGCTGAGATTTCACGATCACTTCCTAATAAACCAATCACCTTTGTTTTAGATGGCTCCCGTGTATCTGTTACTAGCGGCAGCGCAAAGTTTACATTGCCAACATTGTCAGTTGATGAGTATCCAAACCTTCCAGAGCTTCCTGATTCAACAGGAACTGTTGCAAGTGACACCTTTGCAACCGCTGTTGCGCAGGTTGCAATTGCAGCTGGACGCGATGATTCACTTCCAACACTTACCGGTGTGCATGTAGAGATCAATGAAGAGACAATCACTTTTGCCGCAACCGATCGCTACCGCTTAGCGGTGCGAGAGATCCAATGGAATCCATCGGCCCCAAACACAACAACCACAGCGCTTTTACGCGCTCGCACAATTGCCGATGCGGCTAAATCATTAACAGGATCAAAAGATGTCTCTCTTTCCTTTGCACCTAATACAAGTAATGATCGATTAGCTGGTTTTGCCGGTGATGGAAAAACTATGACATCACGTATGTTGGATGGAACATTTCCTCCATACCGCCACCTGCTTCCACAAGAGATAACAACCACAGCACTTATTGAGGTTGCCACACTTCTAGATTCCGTACGCCGTGTTGCACTTGTTACAGATAAAACAGTCCCATTACGCCTAGATTTCGCAAACAACACTCTGTCCCTAGAAGCAGGCGCTGGTGAAGAGGCACAAGCAACAGAGGCGATTGAGATCTTGTTAACTGGAGAACCAATCGCTATCGCCTTTAACCCAACCTTTTTAGCTGATGGTTTAACCGCGGTAGGAACAAAGTTTGTTCAAATCTCATTTACAGGATCAAACAAACCTGCGATCTTGATGGGTAAAAGCGACAAAGATGGCGCTTTGGTTGAAAACTACCGCTACCTGTTAATGCCAATGCGTTACGCCTCTTAATAACTTTACAAATTCTTAGGGGTATCCAGTGCGTATTAACAGGTTGGCACTCACCAACTTTCGCTCCTACAACTCACTTGAGTTAGAGCTACAACCCGGAGTCACCACCTTTATTGGTGACAACGGTTCAGGTAAAACTAATATCGCTGAATCTTTGATCTATTTAGCTTTTCTTTCATCTCATCGAGTTTCAAACAATGTTCCATTAATATCGCTAGGAAAACAACAGGCGATCATCCGTGCAGAGGTTCAACGGGAGGATCGAACACTTCAGATAGATCTAGAGATCAACACCAGTAAAGCAAACCGCGCCCGCATTAATGCAAATCCAACTAGAAGCCAACGAGAAATTCTTGGTGCGATTCAAATTGTTTACTTCTCCCCTGAAGATTTAGATCTAGTTCGTGGTGAACCCAGCACCCGCCGCGATTTTCTAGACAGGCTTTTAATCACCAGAACCCCACGTTTAGCAGGGGTTATCGCCGATTACGAGCGGGTTGTAAAGCAACGTAACGCCCTTTTAAAGACCAGAACATCGGCAGCAGCGTTGGCACCATGGAATGAGCAGTTAATAAAGTTAGGAGCTGAGTTAACCGCGGAGCGGATTAGCCTTATAGAGGCGCTCAACCCACATGTTGCACAGAACTATGCAAACTTAAATGAGGTAAAGCCGGCATCAATCTCATACAAGTGCAGCACCGAAGGTATTACTAGAAATATTGAAGAAAATATCGCTGCTTTAACTACACGCTTAGAGGAGTTGGCCTACCAAGAGATTGAACGTGGTGTTTCTTTAATCGGCCCACACCGGGATGATCTACATCTACAACTAGGAGATTTTCCAGCCAAAGGTTATGCAAGCCATGGCGAATCTTGGTCGATGGCGATCTCCCTTCGAATTGGATCCTTTAATCTCTTGAAATCTGAGGGAGCATCCCCTATTTTGATTTTGGATGATGTTTTTGCTGAATTAGATACTTCGCGCAGAGTTCAATTAATGTCTGCAACACATTTAGCGGAACAAACAATTATCACCGCTGCGGTAGAAAATGATTTACCCAAAGAGCTTTTAACGCAAAAGTATTATGTAACACCGGGGACCGTTAAGAAGGGAAAGAGCTAATGGAAAAACGGGACCTAGCTCTTGATCTTTTCAAAAGTTTTAAAACAGGTGTTATACGTAAAACCAATAAACCTGCACCAACTCCACAAGTTGGAAAACCTGGCGACCCTGAATTAATCGGCGGTGTGTTAAATGAGTTAATCTCAGACCGCGAATGGGATTCAGGGTTAGCAGAAGGAAATCTTTTTATTAATTGGCGAAGTATTGTTGGTGATGAGATTGCACAACACGCACAACCAATTTCCATTTTAGATAATGTGTTAACCGTTCAGAGCTCATCAACTGCATGGGCAACACAATTAAATTTAATCGCGGCAGATTTATTAGCAACGATCCAAAAGGATGCGACCGGGGTGCTTATTGAGAGGCTGGCGATCATCGGCCCACAGACCCCAAACTGGAAGAAGGGGATCCGCACCATCCGTAACGCCCGCGGCCCCAGAGACACCTACAACTGAGCGACACTTATAACTGATCCCAGCCCACTATCTACCCTCAACTCCACGCTCAAAGTTCGGCTATACCCACCCACAGGGCTTTTTTCGGCTATGTATTCCTATGATTTATGGTTAGGATAATCCAGTTCCGAGAGGCAAAACCTCTCCAAGCGCTCTCAGGGGCGTTTTCACAAAGCTAGGCGGGAGGTGGTTGAGATGGCCGAGAGCTCCTATAACGCCTCCAACATCACCGTCCTAGAAGGTCTAGAGGCGGTCCGCAAACGCCCCGGCATGTACATCGGATCAACCGGTGAGCGGGGTCTACACCATCTGGTCTATGAAGTTGTAGATAACTCAGTAGATGAAGCCCTTGCTGGTCACTGCACCGAAATTAATGTCACCTTGTTGGCAGATGGTGGAGTCGAAGTAATCGACAACGGCCGTGGAATTCCAGTTGATATCCACCCAGTTGAAAAGAAGCCAGCCCTTGAAGTCGTGCTCACCGTTTTACACGCAGGTGGAAAGTTTGGCGATGGTGGTTATTCAGTCTCTGGTGGTCTACATGGTGTTGGTATCTCTGTTGTAAACGCGCTCAGCACAGATCTTTCAGTAATTGTTCAACGTGATGGAAGTTTTTGGTACCAGGAGTACAAGTTAGGTGTGCCTGTCGCACCTGTTCGCAAAGGTGATACATCAAAATCAACTGGCACAACTGTTCAATTCTGGCCCTCTAAAGAGATCTTTGAAACTACAGATTTTTCATTTGAGGTTTTATCAACCCGTTTTCGCGAGATGGCCTTTTTGAATAAAGGTTTGATTTTAACCTTAACCGATATGCGCCAAGGCCATGTTGATGAAAAGGGTGAGCAGTTAACTGTTCGATATCAATATGGTGGTGGAATCGCAGATTTTGTGAAGCACCTTAACTCAACCCGTGGAGAAACGCATAAATCAATTATCTCCTTTGCATCAGAGGATAAAAAGAGCAAAATCTCATTAGAGGTCTCAATGCAGTGGAACGCAGGTTTTTCTGAATCTGTCTACACCTTCGCAAACACTATTCACACACATGAAGGTGGAGCCCACGAGGAAGGTTTTCGCACCGCTTTAACATCGATTGTTAATAAGTTTGGCGAGGAGCAAGGTTTTATCCGTAAGAAAGAGGATCGCTTAACTGGTGATGATGTTCGCGAAGGCTTAACTGCGATCGTCTCGATTAAATTAGCCGATCCACAATTTGAGGGACAGACAAAGACCAAGTTAGGTAACTCTGAAGCAAAGACATTTACACAAAAGATTGTTAATGAAGAGCTCACAACTTGGTTTGAGCAAAACCCAGCAGAGGGCAAGGAGATTGTCCGCAAGAGTATTGATGCGGCGGCGGCACGGGTTGCAGCACGCAAAGCCCGTGATTTAAGCCGTAATCGAAAGGGTTTACTTGAAGGTCGCGGAATGCCCGGAAAGTTGGCGGATTGCCAATGGACAGATCCAATTAAGTGCGAGTTATATATCGTCGAGGGTGACTCTGCAGGTGGTTCAACAAAGGGTGGTCGCGATTCACGCAATCAAGCGGTTCTTCCAATTCGCGGAAAGATTTTAAATGTTGAGAAAGCTCGCATCGATCGGGTACTTCAAAACAATGAGGTGCAAGCGCTAATCACCGCACTTGGTACCGGTGTCCATGATGATTTTGACATCAATAAATTGAGATACCACAAGATTATTTTGATGGCAGATGCTGACGTTGATGGTCAACACATTCGCACACTTTTACTGACTTTATTGTTCCGCTTTATGCGCCCATTAATTGAGCAAGGTTATGTGTACTTTGCCCAACCTCCTTTGTATAAATTAAAGTGGGCGGGCAAAGAGCCAGTCGAATATGCATTTAGTGATCGTGAACGAGATGGAATGATCGAACTCGGTGTGGCCGCCGGGAAGCGTCTACCTAAAGATGACGGAATTCAACGCTTTAAAGGCTTGGGCGAGATGCCAGCAAAAGAGCTATGGGATACAACCATGGATCCAGAGCATCGGGTATTAGTTCGCGTCACCTTAGATGATGCTGCAGCTGCAGATGATCTGTTCTCGGTATTAATGGGTGAGGATGTAGAAAAACGTCGTGCATTTATTCAGCGCAACGCTAAGGATGTTAGGTTCTTGGATATCTAATGGATGATTTAAACCCAAACAACCTGGAAAACTTTGACAAGATCGAAACAGTCGATCTTCAAGTTGAGATGGCTCGTTCATACCTTGATTATGCGATGTCGGTTATCGTTGGGCGAGCATTACCAGATGTTCGAGATGGTTTAAAACCGGTACACCGTCGTGTTTTGTATGCGATGTATGACGCTGGTTATCGTCCAGATAAGGGTTATTACAAATCCTCACGCATCGTTGGTGATGTCATGGGTAATTACCACCCACACGGTGACACCGCTATCTATGACTCCGTTGTTCGATTAGCTCAACATTGGTCGCTTCGCTATTTATTAATCGATGGAAATGGAAACTTCGGCTCGCCCGGAAATGATCCAGCCGCAGCAATGCGTTACACAGAGGCTCGTTTATCCCCTATCGCAATGGAGATGATGCGGGATATCGATGAGGACACCGTTAATTTCATTCCAAATTACGATGGTCGCTCACAAGAGCCAACTGTTTTACCAAGCCGTCTACCCAACCTTTTAGTTAATGGCTCTGCGGGTATCGCAGTTGGTATGGCGACAAATATTCCTCCACATAATCTACGTGAAATCGGCGAAGCTGTTATTTACTCATTAGAACACCCTGAGATGAAGCAGGATGAACTGCTCAACAACTTAATTAAGATTGTTAAAGGCCCAGATTTTCCTACCAAGGGTTTGATCGTTGGTCGCACCGGAATTGAAGAGGCCTATCGCACAGGCCGTGGATCAATCACAATGCGCGCGGTTGTTCAGGTAGAAGAGATCAACAAGCGCACCTGTTTGGTTATAAGCGAGCTTCCTTACCAGGTTAATCCTGACAACCTTGCCTTAAAGATCGCAGAGCTTGTTAAGGATGGGAAGATCAAGGGAATCGCAGATGTGCGCGATGAGGGTAATGAGCGTTTAGGTCAACGCTTAGTAATTGTCCTGCAACAATCTGCAATTCCAAAGGTTGTTCTTAATAACCTGTACAAACAGACACAATTACAGGACACCTTCGGTGCAAATATGTTGGCACTTGTTGATGGAGTTCCACGCACCTTGCGCCTTGATGAGTTTATTCGTTACTACATCGAACACCAGATCGAAGTAGTTGTTCGTC
>LIAM01000033.1 GCA_001438925.1 Actinobacteria bacterium BACL15 MAG-120619-bin91
GCTGCTGCGCTTGGGTTGGCCAGCTGAGGATTTTGCAGGTTATGTAGATGGACAAGCACATGAAATTAACTTGCTTCAGAAGGATTGGAAGATCCGCCCATACCAAGAGTTAGCGGCGGAGGGATTTTGGCATGGTGGCTCAGGAGTCGTTGTTCTTCCTTGCGGTGCAGGTAAGACAATTGTTGGTGCAGCTGCAATGGCACATGCAAAGGCAACGACACTTATTTTGGTGACTAACACAATCGCAGCACGTCAATGGCGTGAAGAGCTTCTGAAGCGCACCTCATTAAATGAGGATGAAATTGGTGAGTATTCAGGTGCAAAGAAAGAGATCCGGCCAGTAACTATTGCGACTTACCAAGTCATGACAAAGAAGAAAAATGGTGTCTACGCCCACTTAGATCTCTTTGATTCATATGACTGGGGTTTGATTATTTATGATGAGGTACATCTCTTGCCCGCACCGATCTTCCGCTTTACCGCCGATATTCAATCCCGTCGTCGCTTAGGGCTAACGGCAACTTTGGTTCGTGAGGATGGCATGGAGGGTGAGGTCTTCTCACTTATTGGACCTAAACGTTTTGATGTTCCTTGGAAAGAGATTGAAGCACAGGGCTATATCGCACCCGCTGAATGCATTGAGGTCCGAGTTAATCTGACTGAGACTGAACGTTTGGCATATGCAACTGCAGAGCCAGAGAATCGATACCGAAACTGTGCAACAACACGTACTAAGCGAGATGTTGTAGAAGCCTTGGTTGAAAAGCACGCTGAGGATCAGGTTCTGGTCATTGGCCAGTACATCGATCAACTAGATGAATTATCAGAGGTGTTAGGCGCACCTCTGATTAAGGGTGAAACACCTATTAAGGAAAGGGAGATTCTCTTTAATAAATTTAGAAGTGGCGAAATCAAGTGTCTTGTAGTGTCAAAGGTTGCAAACTTTTCCATTGATTTGCCCGATGCAACTATCGCTATTCAGGTATCAGGTGCCTTCGGTAGTCGTCAGGAAGAGGCGCAACGTCTAGGTCGAATCCTGCGTCCAAAGGCAGATGGTCGTGGAGCTAAGTTTTACTCAGTAATCTCCCGTGACACTATTGATCAGGATTTTGCTCAAAACCGTCAACGCTTTCTGGCTGAACAGGGTTACTCGTACAAAATCATTGATGCCGACGATGTTTTTCAAGGGAAGATCTAAAACGTTCTGGATCAACCCTCCAATAATCGTGGTGAATCCCATCGATATGTGTCACAGGAATTTGTTCGCCATACAATCGTTGTAACTCTTCATCTCCATCAATCAATACCTCTGAAATCTGGAAATCCAACTCATCTTTCAAGGACTCTAAAACCTTTAATGCATCCTCACATAGATGGCAACCAGTCCGGCTATAAATAGTCACGAGAGTCATTTATTCGCCCCTTCTGCCTGTCAATTTACATAGAGAACTGTTAATCCCTACCCCTGACCTTAAACCACGCGTAGAGCCCTGATAGCGTTTGGCCATGATGCGCGTAAAGAGAATGGGCCTGCTCGCCCTTGTTGGTGCTCTCATTCTCGCCCTTCTTACAGCTCCAACCGCGCCAGGATTAACCTTCAAACAAATCCCAGCAACTAACTGGGGATATATCTACGCAGGTACTGAACCATCTCTAACCCAAAAAGCTCCTACCAAAAGCAAAAACTTAGAGATCCAATCTAAATTTGATGTTAAGTACAATAACTTTCCTGAGTGGGCAAAGACAGAGGTTCAGGCCGCTGTCGATATTTGGGCCGCTAACTTCAAATCAAATGTTGTCATAACAGTTGATGCATCGTGGGGTCGATCAAGTTCGTGGGGTGTGCTCGGCAGTGCAAGACCCGGAAGTTTCTTCTCAGCATTTTCTGGTGCCCCAGATCCATCGCTCTGGTACGCATCAGCGCTTGCAAACTCACTAGCTGGAAGAGATTTAGATAAAGCAAATCCTGAAATGATCATTCAGGTTAACTCCGAAGCTCAGTGGAACTCGCGAGGTGATGGCTTACCTTCAAGCTCAGAATACGATTTGCGCTCTGTTTTCTTGCATGAGATGGCGCATGGACTCGGATTTTTATCAAATGATGCATACGATCTATTTTTTGGGCTTGGAAGTTTGGATCAACCAACTCCATTTGATGCATACCTGCAGACAAGTGATGGTCGACGACTTGCCGATCTTCCAACTCCATCTGTTGAGCTAGGTGTGGCACTTACTAGCTCATTAGTTTGGTCTGGTGCGAATGCAATCAATGCAAATGGCGGGGTAAAGCCAAAGATGTACACACCAGCTAGGTATGAATCAGGCTCATCAGTTTCACACCTAGATGAGGCAACTTTTTCATCTTTAGGTGTTGATTCTATGATGACACCAAATCTAGATCCTGGTGAAATCTTCACTGAGCCGGGACCATTATTGCTTGCAATGATGGAGGATTTGCGCAGTAAACCCCCTGTTGGAGTTGCAACGGAGCTACCGCTCTCTCCTCGAAATGTTCAAGCATTTACCGGAAATTCATCAGCGCTAATCTCATTTGATCCACCAGTTAATCTGCGTACAGCTCAGATCACTGAGTATGTAGTGACAAACACTAAAACTGGAGTAGAAAAGAGGAGTTTAACTAGTCCAGTCCTAATGACGGGATTGAAAAATGGGAGCTCCTACACATTTAGTGTGACTGCACGAAATGCATTAGGTGTCTCTGAAGCAGCAACTACAAAGGCTATGACCCCCCAGCCTGGCTGGAAGAGCACCGTCTTGGATTCATCGGCAGATGGCAAGAGCGTCGCAAGCATTACATTCAATAAAAAGCCCGCCATTGCATATACAGATACTAAAAAAGGCGATCTCAAACTGGCGACATTTAACGGAAAAAAGTGGCGTAAGCAAACAGTTGATGGGGCTGGTGGATCCGGTGGTCGAACATCTCACACAATCTCAGGTGCTATATCTATGTGCGTCAATGGCAGTGGAGTAAAACAAACTCTGCATATTTTCTATAGTGATTCGATTGCTAAGGATCTTCGCTACGCCTCGTATAACGGTCAAAGCTTCACCTTCGAAACTATTGATGGAAATGGCTCTTTCGTTAATGATTATAGGGATCCTATTCGAGTCAAAACCTCTAGCGATGTAAGTGTTGCAAATGCATGTGTTGCTTCGGCCAGTGCCGTGCAGGTCTTTTACCGCGATGAGAGCCAAGGAGTTTTACTTGGCGCTGTAAAGACCAAGGGCGCATCATGGAAGTACGAATTAGTAGATGGTGATCGTAAAACTGATGGGCGCACCACTGGTGATGTTGGATTTCATTTACATGCTATTTTCAATGGTTCCACAACATTTGTGGCTTATGACTCGATAGTTTCTATGAATCAAAGGAAAGAGATGACAGCCGGTGCAATTCGAATTGCAACTCGCAAGGGAGTTGATCCGGCAGCATGGCAGTATCAAACTCTAGATATGTCAACTGACGATGCTTTAATCTTTGGCTTTGATGTTGCCCTTGCAAAAACTACAACTGGAGTTTTTGCCACCTGGCTTGCCGCATCCGCTGCAAGTGCACCTAAACCAAACCAGATTCGCTGGGCCTCATTAAGTAACCCAACTAAGATCTCCAAAATAACAACGGAGAACTTTGGTACACCAGGTGAGTTCATGGCCACCGATGGAAGAACAATCATCTTTAACTGCCAAGAGAGGTTGTGTGCTTTAGATACCAGCAAAAAGGATTTGGGCCAATCTGCAATTCGCTTAGTTAGCAGCACCCAAGGCGCTGAACCTACTCAGAGCGCTTGGGTGACTGTGAACAAAGTTAAATACTTGCTTGCCACTATTAATGGAAAGCTTGCACTTCTTAAACCGTAATTTTTACTTAGCGTTACGGCGCTGAATGCGAGTCTTCTTGAGAAGCTTCTTGTGCTTCTTCTTCGCCATGCGCTTGCGTCGCTTTTTAATTACGGAACCCATATATCACGCTCTCATTTCTAGTGTTCGCACTGAGTGTGCGGGGGTTTAGGTTACCGCGGAATGAGGGTAAAAATCGAAACCAGTTCTGCGCTTGATGTGACCACCAAGACCCCTAACTCCTTAGATAAAAGGGCTCCAAGCAGTTCATTCTGACCAGTTGGCCCACTATCTGCGGCAATGATGGCGCCCTTTGAATTAAAGCTCAAAAGCAGCGGAGTTGGAAGCTTCGGCTTCCAATTGAGCTGAGGAGTTGAAGCTGTAGAAATAAAGAGCACATGGGTTGAACCAATTGTCACTGCTGGACCGGTCGATAGAAAACGGTATGTCCATCTTGGAGAAAAGGTTGATGAAAACTTTGTAACCGCTGTTTCAATTTTCTTCCCAACCACAACCTCGCCACCTAAAAGCAAGGAGGATGAAGCGCTATTCCAAATACGTTTTCCCTTTGAAATTGAGCTTCGAACTACATTTGTAATCTTTAAACTCTTAGAGACTTTAACCAAGACGCCATCGGTGATTCCAGCAACTTTTTTGCCTGCCAAAGTTTCGCTACTAGATCCAACTACTGTAAAGCTTCCATTACCGTGTCGCACCACGGCATCAGATGTAGTTGATGTGGCTCCTATTTGTAAAACTTTGCTAAAGACGCCAGTAGTGTCGGTATTAAGTAAGAAGCCTGCACTCCCCTTTTCACTTCCGATGATTCCAACAATGGATGCTCCATTTCGATCTACAGCAATCGCTGTTGGGAACAAAACAGAAGATGTCGGCAAGGTGCTAGTCATTGCAAGGACTCCCGCTGCGGTTACCTTCCAGATTGTTATCGCTCTTAAATCGCCAATCTTTGTGTTGGGTGGTACCTCTGCGTTATCTGGATTGAGAGGAGTTTCACTTGGGCTAGGTGGGATTAATTCTTGCGTTAAAGGCGTCGCACCTGCGATCCAAATGTCTCCCACTGAGTCAACAGCTGCTGCTGTTGCTATTGATGCCGCTGATTGATCTAAAGATAAGTTCCACAGCTCTGTACCTGTTGTATCAACAGCTCGTGCATACGCTTTAGATCCCTGGCTTCCAAAGACAATAAGGGATTTACCTGAAGCAACTACCCCACTTACCTCATCAGGTGTGCCAACAGTTGTTAGTAACTGCATGGGCTTAACAGAGATCTTTTTTGGAGCAGCTTGAGCAGTTGGAAATACTAGTAAGGATGTAATTACAACGAAGGAGAGAAGGCGTTTCACGCTAATTCCTGCGAACGATCGCGGGCCGCCTTCATCGCCTTGGCAACCATCAAATTCAAGTTTTCACTTCCAAATGAGGCAAGTGCTGCTGCGGTTGTGCCGTTAGGGCTGGTGACATTCTCACGCAAGGTTGTGGCGCTCTTACCAGATTCATCAAGCAACTTTGCAGCACCAACAATTGTTTGAATCGTAAGAGTTGTTGCATCCTGATCTGATAATCCAAGCTCTTTAGCTCCTGCAACCATCGCTTCAACAAATGCGAAGAAGTAAGCAGGCCCCGAACCACTCGTTGCAGTGACCGCATCCTGTAGCTCTTCACTAACCTCTATAACCTTGCCGGTTGCACCCAAGAATCCAAGAATGAATTCACGCTGCGTCGCTGATACACCAACACCCATTGATGCAGCCGCCATACCTTCACCAACCAAGGTTGGAGTATTTGGCATCACCCGAACAACAGGATTGCTGGTCCCGAGAGCATTACTGATAAAAGAAATTGTCTTTCCGGCAGCAAAACTGATTACTACTGATGCTGGATTGATTGAACCCTTAATCTCATCTAAAACAGATGCCATATCTTGAGGCTTTACAACTAGCAAAAGCGCTTCGGCATTAGCTACATTGCTGGCTAGTGGGGCGGCTTTAACTGAGTACTGTGCGATCAGTTCTTGTGCCCGCTCTTCTCGCTTTTCAGAGATAGTAATTTGATCAGGGTTAACACCAGATGAAATCAACGCAGTGATAAGGGCCTCGCCCATTACACCGGCACCGATAACGGCAACCTTTGATTGCTGACTCATGTAACAAGTCTATCCTTTATGCCTGTAGGCTCTGCGACTATGTCAGAAGTTAAAGCAGGATTTGCGCGTGATTGGGTTGAGTTCTTCGATCCCAATGATGCAGAGACAATCTTTAAGTGTGATCTCACTTGGTTAACTTCCTATTGGACTTGTATCTATGGTGATGGTTGCCAAGGTGTCTTTAAGAATCAGCCAAACTCAGGGTGTTGCACAGAAGGTGCGATGTACACCGACAAGGATGATGAAGAGCGCACCATGAAGGCGGCGGCTTATCTGACCCCCGAGATGTGGCAGTTTTACAGTGAGGCTCGTCCAAAGAAGCCTGGCGGAGATCTACGAATCTCTGAAAAAGATGAGGATGGCGAACGTAAAACTCGTCGCGTAGAAGATGGTTGTATCTTCCTAAACCGTAAAGGGTATGAAGCAGAAGGTTTCACCGGTTCATTTGGTTGCGTCCTGCACCATGTTGCACAACGCGATGGAAAACACTTTGCAGATACAAAGCCAGATGTTTGTTGGCAGCTTCCATTGCGACGTAGCTTTGAAACACGTGAGTACGGCGAACGGGAATACTCGGTTACTGTAATTGGTGAGTACGAGCGTCTTGCATGGGGCGATGGTGGCGAAGATTTTGATTGGTACTGCACCAGCAATAGCGATGCACATGTTGGAACACAGCCGGTGTACCTCTCAAACAAATATGAACTTGAACTGTTGATGGGTAAGGATGCCTACGCTGAGTTAGCACGCTTATGTGATCTCCGAATGGAACACATACGTGATGCGGCGGCACGCTCACTTCCACTATTTATCATTCAGCATCCAGCAACCTTGGCCGCCCAGAAGAAATAGTCAGCCCCTTGTCATAGGGTTACCTCATGGCCAAGGTTGAAAAGGATCCATTCCGCTGCACCGAGTGCGGCTGGACCTCCCAAAAATGGGTTGGTCGCTGTGGTGAATGCCAGGCGTGGGGCGCTGTTGAAGAGATCGCTGCACCTAAGAAGCTCTCACTTGTTGCAGGAAATGTAACCGCTAAAGCAACACCAATTGGCGATGTAGATCTATCGGCAGCACATGCACGTGCAACTGGAGTTTCCGAATTAGATCGAGTTCTAGGTGGCGGATTAGTACCCGGAGCTGCGATTTTGCTCGCTGGTGAACCAGGTGTTGGTAAATCAACCTTATTGCTGTCAGTTGCTGCACAAACAGCGGCAAGGGGAATCCCTGCGCTCTACATCAGCGGTGAAGAGTCTGCATCACAGGTACGTTTACGCGCAGAGCGAATTAAAGCTATTGATCCACAATTGTTTCTAGCCTCTGAAACTGATCTTGGTGCGGTTATTGCACACATCGATGCGGTTAAACCTCAACTTGTAATCATCGACTCTGTTCAAACAATTGGAAGCTCTGCAGCAGATGGTGCACCTGGTGGTGTCACACAGGTACGTGAAGTTGCAGGTGCACTAATTCGTATTTGCAAAGATCGCGATATCACATTACTTCTTGTCGGACATGTAACCAAGGATGGATCGATTGCAGGTCCTCGCTTGCTAGAACACATTGTTGATGTTGTCCTGCAGTTTGAGGGAGAGCGTCACTCACGACTTCGTTTAATCCGTGCAATCAAAAATCGCTTCGGGGCTTCCGATGAGGTTGGTTGCTTTGATTTAAGTGATACCGGAATCGAATCTGTGCTTGATCCAACTGGTTTGTTTACATCACGTCATGCAGAACCTGTTCCTGGAACATGTGTCACCGTAACTCTGGAAGGTCGACGACCATTGTTGGCTGAGATTCAAGCTCTCGTTTCTGCAGGACGTGAAAATGATTACGGAAATGCACGTCGAGTTGTTTCAGGTTTGGACTCTGCACGCACATCAATGACCCTTGCCGTTCTTGAACTGCGTGCCAATGTTCGTGTTGGTGGCCGAGATGTGTATGCAGCAACGGTGGGCGGTATGAAGATGACAGAGCCAGCAGCTGATTTAGCACTTGCTTTAGCGGTTGCATCTGCAGCAAAGGGCCTTGCCCTGCCAGCGGATTTAGTGGCAATTGGCGAGGTTGGATTAGCAGGGGAAATCCGTAAGGTCAGCGGTGTTAATCGCAGACTTCAGGAGGCTTTCCGACTTGGTTTTAAACGAGCATTGGTTCCAACGGGATCAGATACGAAGATTGATGGCATGGAGATCGTTGAGGTTTCACGACTTGATGCAGCGCTTAATCGGGTAAAGATTACCGGCGAGTCTACGAGCCGTTCAAAGTAAATAGCCCGGGGAATGAGCTCGTTAGAAAAACCAATCATAAATTGGTTTAAGAAAAACAAGAGAGATCTTCCTTGGCGTGACACAACACCGTGGGGTGTGATGGTCAGCGAATATATGTTGCAACAAACACCCGTCAATCGCGTTTTACCTAAATGGAATGAGTGGATGGAGCGTTGGCCAACCCCTAAAGATTTGGCTAAGGCAACGCCTGCCCAAGTAATTTCAGCTTGGGGACGTTTGGGATATCCACGTCGTGCACTTCGTTTACATGCTGCAGCACAAATCATCGCTGAAGATTTCAACAATAAAGTTCCCGATGATCAAGAAACTCTGCAACTACTACCGGGTGTTGGAGAGTACACGGCGGCAGCGATCGCTGCCTTTGCATTTGAACACCGCTCATTAGTTATGGATGTAAACATTAGACGTTTACTTGTTCGTGCAATTGATGGGCAAGAGCATCCAAAGCCAGCAGCAACTGCTCGCGAGAAAGCACGACGGTTAGCGGTACTTCCGGAAAAGAATGCACATGTATGGGCTGCTGCAACTATGGAGCTCGGTGCACTTGTCTGCACATCAAAGAATCCATCATGCGAATTCTGTCCAATTATTGGTCAATGTAATTGGCGCAAGAATGGTTACCCAAAGACAGAGCTAATTAGAAAATCACAGGATTGGCATGGAACCGATCGCAAATGCCGCGGAACAATTGTTCAGGCACTACGCGAGAATGAATCGTTAACAGAAATTGCCATAAAGAAGTTATGGCCAGATGAGTCGCAGGTCGAAAAGGCGCTAAAAACACTGCTTGCAGACCAACTAATTCAGGCACTTCCCCGAGGTCGCTATAGACTTCCGCAATGATTCGC
>LIAM01000034.1 GCA_001438925.1 Actinobacteria bacterium BACL15 MAG-120619-bin91
AACTGTGCGTTTTGATGATTACCCATTCATATTTCTAACATTGATTCTTTCAATGCAGGCATCCTACGCAGCACCTTTAATTCTTCTTGCACAAAATCGGCAAGCAGATCGTGATCGAATCCAGCTAAGTGAGGATCGTGCGCAAAATGAACGCTCTATGGCTGATACTGAGTACTTGACCCGTGAGCTTGCAGCACTTCGCAACTCACTCAGTGAAGTTGCAACACGTGACTTTCTGCGGAGCGAGTTAGCAGATCTTGTTGAAGATTTAGCTAAAGAGTTAGGTCGAAACTCCCAAGCGGACTCCGACTAAAGACTTACTGCGCTTCATAAGTTTTTCTGCGATCTCAGAGATTGCAAATGCAGCGGGTGAGGTTGGATCGGCATCGACTATGGGAGCACCCTCATCACCACCAGTTCGTAACGCTGGACTAAATGGAATCTTTCCAAGCAGTGGAACATCGCTGCCTACGAGTTGAGACAATCGGCGAGAGGTTTCATCTCCCCCTCCCTCACCAAACAGTGAGATTGTTTCACTACAAGTGGGACATGGAAAGGCAGACATATTTTCAATAACCCCAATGACATGTTGATGAATTTGGTGAGCGATCCGACCAGCACGCTCTGCAACTTCAGCTGCTGCAATCTGCGGTGTTGTAACAACTACGATCTCTGAAGTTGGAATTAATTGACCTAAAGAGATTGCAAGATCTCCAGTTCCTGGTGGTAGATCGATAAGAAGAACATCGAGATCCCCCCAATACGCATCGGACAACAGTTGTTCTAAGACTCTGTGAAGAAGTGGGCCTCTGTATGCCACTGGATCTGATCTTTCAGGCTTAAACATCTCCATCGATACCGTTTTAACACCAAATGACTCGAGCGGGATAAACATCTGGTCGATCGCTGTTGGTCGCTGACCCATCAAACCCATCAGGCGTGGGATTGAATGACCATAGACATCTGCATCAAGAATTCCGACACTCAAACCATTTTTAGCAATGGCAACGGCAAGATTTGCTGTTACGGATGACTTTCCAACGCCGCCCTTTCCGGATGCGATTCCGATGACTCGGGTTAGTGAATCAGGCTGTGCAAATGGGATGAACTTTTCACGTCCACCTCTCACAACCTTTTTTACAAAGTTACGCTGCTCCTCATTCATTACGCCAAAGTTCAGATCCACATTGGATACGCCTTCAACATTTGCAACAGCGGTTGTTATGTCGGTACGCAAGCGATCCTGCATTGGACATGCAGCGATAGTAAGTAAAACCTTTAAAGTAATTGAGCCATTGTTTTCAGAGAGATCCTCGATCATTCCCAGCTCGGTTATAGGATGACGTAATTCAGGATCATTTACCTGAGAAAGCGCATGTGTTACTTGATCAAGAAGGCTCATAGTAAATCTGGGTCAATCATCGCAGCAGGCTTCTTCACCTTTGGCTTTGGAGTTTCCTCATCCATAAGATCTGCGATCTGCTTTTTTACAAAGGTCCTTGGGTTCAAATCCTTAGGTTGTAAATCCTCAAACCCTGGTCCTAGATTTTCGCGAAGTTCAGCGGTGGCCTTTGTCGCTAATCCGCGAGCCTTCTTGACCCATTGCGCAGCCTCGACAGCAATCTTTGGTAAACGTTCTGGGCCAACCAAGATCATCCCTAAAATCGCGAGACCAAGAATCTCACCTGCACCGATGTCGAAGAACATATCCTCAGCCTACGCCAATTACTACTTGGCCGCGATCAGAGTCAGAGAAACGGTTTTTTCCTTACCATCTCGGACATATGTCAGTCGGATAACATCTCCTACATTCTTTGATCGCACCGTGACAATTAACTCTTCTGGGCCATTAATTGGCTTTCCATCCAAGGCGATTACAAGATCTCCTGAACGCAATCCCGCTTTCTCTGCTGGGCTTCCAGGCAAGATTCCTCGAGCAGATGTTGCAACTTTTGCTCCTTCGCCTAGGAAATTCATGTCGAGAGATATTCCAATAACTGGGTATGTGGCTACACCATTTTTGATCAATTGATCGGCGGTCTTGCGTGCCTGATTAATTGGGATTGCAAAACCAAGTCCAATCGAGCCTGTGCGAGGATTAGATCCCAGTGATGCAATTGCAGAGTTCACTCCGATCACAGCTCCTGTTGAATCAACAAGAGGGCCCCCCGAATTTCCGGGATTAATTGCGGCATCTGTTTGTAATGCATTGATGAAGGAACTTTCATTAGCTGAATCCCCCGCGGTAACAGGGCGATTCTTTGCACTAATAATTCCTGTTGTAACAGTTCCTGATAATCCTAAAGGAGAACCAATAGCAATAACTGCATCTCCTACCGCAACTTGATCGCTGTCTCCAAATTGCAACGCCTTTAAACCTGATGCAGCAATCTTCAAAACCGCTAAGTCATACGAAGCATCTCGTCCAATTACCTTTGCAGTGAACTTGCGACCATCATTGAGCATTACCTCAATTCTTCCACCCGATTGTGCGGCGGAGCTGATCACATGATTGTTGGTCAAAATATATCCATCACTGTCAATGAAAAATCCAGAGCCTGTTCCGGCTCCCGTTAATGAACGGGTTTGAATAGAAACCACAGATGGTAAAACTCTTTGAGCCGTTCCTGCTACAGAATCAGGTGCTCGCTCGATTGTGCTCGTTGACGAGACAAGATTGACTCGATTAAAGAGAGAGGCTCCGGATGCATTAACTCCCAAGATTCCACCTACCGCACCGGCCAAGAGTGCAATTAATGCAAGGGTTCCTTTAGAACTTTTTGCAGTTGCGTTCGCCTGCCACCAAGGTGCGGGAACGGGTGGGCTTTTCTTCCGTGGAAAGATCATGGTCCTAGTTTGCTATAACTTCGTTGCGATCAGTAATCCATCACCGACTGGGATCAAGGAACTCACCCAATGATCTGTGTCATTCTTGATGATCTTCCCAGCATCCCGAAGGGCAACGGTGCGTGGATCACGTTGAGCGGCATCGCACACCTTGCCACCACCGTAATAGTTGTCGATGACCAGGGCTCCTCCACTTCGCAAAATACGTTGAGCCTCATTAATTACATAACCCAAATCTTCAGGGTTGTGACGCAGTACTACCAAGTCATAAGCCTGATCTGTCAGCTTTGAAATTACATCTAATACAGAGTTAGTGATCAAGCGGTATCTACTTTGAGCGATATCTGCATCAGAGAAGGCAACCTTTGCGATCTGAGAATGCTCCATTTCATCATCGATAGAGGTTAAGGTTCCGTTAGGCAACATCCCGTCAAATAACCACAAGCTTCCAACACCTGATCCAGTTCCAACTTCAACAACGGATTGGGCCTTTAAGGTTGATGCAAGAAACTTGAGAAAGGCTCCTGCACCAGGAGTTGTATCGACTGCTCCTAGCTCCACTCCTCGTGCACGTGCTTGAGACTTAAAGTGATCTTCTGTAATAAAGTTTTCAGCAAATGTATGTGGATCTACTCTCATGATAACGAGGTGATCCATTCTGTAAGTAGGCGTACTCCAAACCCTGTTCCACCCTTTGAGTTCTCGCCCGCATCAACATCGCTACGTGCCGTACCAGCAATATCAAGGTGAACCCAGTGTCGATTTGCGGTGAAGTTTTCTAAGAACAAGGCTGCAGTGACTGAACCAGCTGAGTACTTTCCTTTATCAGCGGTGTGATTAAAATCGGCAATATCACTTCGCAATGCATCCTTATAATCATCGATTAAAGGCATATGCCATACGCGATCACCTGTTACATCGCCCGCTTTTGAGAGTTGAGCGGCCAAAGCGTTGTCACGGGTGTACATCGCTGCAAACTGACGACCTAATCCGAGGGATGCTGCACCTGTAAGTGTTGCAATATCAATCAGATAATCTGGATCTAAATGTGCATCTGCATAGGCCAAACCATCGGCAAGAACTAAGCGGCCCTCGGCATCGGTGTTAATTACCTCAACCGTTGTTCCGCCATAATGTGTAATGACATCACTTGGACGTTGAGCGGTGGCGGAAATAGCGTTTTCAGCCATCATCATTAAGGCGGTTACGCGCACATTTGGCTGAAGCTCCTCAAGTGCGGTCAATGTCCCAAGAATTGCTGCAGCGCCGGCCATGTCACTCTTCATCGCCATCATGGTGTCGTATGGACGCTTCAGCGAAACACCACCTGTATCAAAGGTAATTCCCTTACCTACTAAAACAATATGTGGCAAAGCCTTAACTGATTTTTTCTTGGATTTAGGCTGATAAGAAACTTCGATCATGCGTGGGCCAGGCTTTGGCGATGAACCGCCAACCGCTCGCAAACCACCAAACTCTTTGAGTGCTGAGCCGGCAAAGATTTTAACTGTCAGTCCAGTGCCCTTTGCAAACTCCTCCGCCTGCTTACCCATCCAGGCAGGTGTCTTAATATTTGCAGGGGTGTGAACTAAATCCCGCGTACGACAGATCGCCTTAGCAATTATTGCAGCCTCCTTGATTAGCTGCGCATCTTTGCTAGCAACAAAAAATGTTGGTACTTCTTTCTTATTATCGGTCTTTAAATTCCAAATCCATGCTCCCAGTGCGATAGAGATTGCGTATGACTTGACCTCTGAAAGAACACAGGATGAAAATACTGTTGTTGCTTTCCCGCGAACCTTGCGACCAACCGCCGCTCCTGCGGCTCGCGCCGCCGACCCACTTTGATCTCCAAGACCAACTAGAAATAATCGATCGGTTTGGGATCCTTCAGCGCTAACAGGTATCTCAAAGAGTTCACCAGCCTTTCCTGTTGCAGAGAAAAAGGTTAACTCATCACTTAAATTAAGGCCGAAAAACTTTTCAACCTCCGTGGCTAAGGGGGTTAAAAAATCAAATTCACCTTCTAGATTTTTAACAAACCCTAAAGCGATTGATTGCGCGCTAACCGCCTTTGAAATCTCAAGGGGCGCATATTGTGGCAGTGCTGACATGATTGGTAAGGCTAGTGCCTACACAGAAAATTTACTTCTGAACGAGAGCTACGGCGGTGTGAAGAGCTGCGCTCAAGTTGTTCGCCTCTTCGGCGTTCATTTCGACAACTAGGCGGCCGCCACCTTCAAGAGGAATTCGCATAACCAGCGAACGAGCCTCCTTTGTGACCTCCATTGGACCATCACCAGTGCGGGGTTTCATGGCTGCCATATGGGGACTCCTCTAAATCGTTGGTACAACTAGGTGTGAAGCAAGGGGGTAAGTATCTCGCACAATGAGCATTAGTGCGAAATCGAGATCAGCCTTAGATCCCCAAAATCGCGCTCAATCGAGACCTGCCCTGACGGATAATCGCATCTACCGACCGCTCAGGCACCCCAAGGATCGCTGCGATCTCGGTGGCGCTCATCGACTTTAAGTAGTGCATAGTCAAGATAATTCGCTCCTCCTCAGGCAGAGAGGCAAGGGCTTGCGCCAGTGTTTGCGGTTGCTTGCCCATGGCGCAACTTTACTTCCTTTGATGGAGCTGACGGCGTAACGCCGACAACGAGATACGCACTCCTGCGTACAAACCAGGTGCGATGAGAAGAAAAATCGCTCTCGGAGCCAGAATCTCTTCAGACCAATCAAATCTGGTGGATTGTGCAGATAAGGAAGTTAATTTAAACCGTCCCGTACCTCTAATTATTTTTCCAGTATGAATTACATCGCACACATGAGGTGGATTCCAGGAAGTAACGCTCATGTGATCTATGATTCCAAACTTTCCAATTCCAGTGAATGCTGCAATTGATGTTCCAACACCCTCTCGAATTTCAGAGGTCACTTCAACGGTAGTTTGCAGCATCCATTCGCCTTGAGACTCCCAATCGGCAAGAGCTGCCCAGACTTTTTCAATCGGGACATTGATAACAAGACTCATCGCAATGTGATTACTTCTCACACGCCACATGCTTTCAGTGCATCATCCACATTAGTTGTCCACTGAACAATCTCACGCATTCCGGGCTTAATGAACTTCTCGCTCTCCAAATGAATTATTAAATCGTGCAATGGGGCGTAAATTCCAAATGGGTCTAAGATAACAACAGGCTTTGTGTGAAACTTTAAGTAGTGCCCAACCCAGATTTCAAAGAACTCTTCGAGAGTTCCAGCTCCTCCGGGTAAGGTAACAAATGCATCTGAGATATCTGTAATCATATGCTTTCGTTGGCCCATAGTTTCGACAACATGTAGCTCATCATTGTCATGATCGGCAAACTCGATATTTACTAGCGCTTGAGGGATAACGCCTACAGTTTTCCCTTTGGCATCTCGTGCACCTCTGGAGACAGCGCCCATCATAGAAATATGGCCGCCGCCAGTAACTAACTCATTTGAGGATGATGCGATCCCCTTGCCTAACTCATAAGCCAGATCTACATACTTGTTGTCGATCGTAGGCGAGGATGAGCAAAATACGGCAATACGCATGCCGATAACAATAGAGGCTAGGCTTAGGACATGACGACCATCGCATCTGGCCACGGAATCGCCACTATCTCAAAGGGAACAACCCTTGATGTGTGGTTTCCATCCCCGGCCTTATCTCCACTAGCAGGATCGGCCTCTGCCGAACTAAGTGCTCTTGTCGGAAGCGATGATGCTCGCGGAGTTACTCGTGAATTAGTCAGCATAGAAATTGATATTTCGAAAGCTCCAACTAGTGCTGCCGATGCTTACCTTCGTTTACATCTCTTATCTCATCGGCTCGTTAAGCCACACGGGCTAGCCCTAGATGGAGTCTTTAGCATCTTGAGCAATGTTGTTTGGACATCTGTTGGGCCATGCGCCGTAGATGGTTTTGAAGTTACTCGAGCACGATTAAAAGCTGCACATGGTCATGTAACTATTCATAGTGTAGACAAGTTTCCGCGAATGGTTGATTACGTTGTTCCATCAGGTGTGCGCATCGCTGATGCTGATCGTGTTCGCCTTGGCGCACATCTTGCGTCTGGAACAACTGTCATGCATGAAGGTTTTGTTAACTTCAACGCAGGAACACTTGGAACATCAATGGTTGAAGGAAGAATTTCAGCGGGTGTAATTGTTGGTGATGGAACCGACATTGGTGGTGGAGCCTCAATTATGGGAACGCTAAGCGGTGGCGGTAAAGAGGTTATTTCAATTGGAGAAAAGTGTTTGCTGGGAGCAAACTCTGGTCTAGGAATTTCATTGGGCGATAATTGCGTAATTGAAGCTGGCACCTATATCACTGCAGCGGCGAAGGTTAAACTGCCGGATGGAGAAGTTGTGAAAGCGCAAACCCTGTCAGGTGCCAATAATGTTCTCTTCCGTAGAAACTCAGTTGATGGTTCGTTAGAGGTTGTATTACGGAGTGGCAGTTGGGGTGGTCTCAACAGCGTTTTGCACGCTAACTAAATCAAAGTAGGCAGATGGAATTCTGGTTCGACTTCTGAAGCTCTCACCTCTTAAAGTCTTTTGAACACCTGTGCTTGAAGTTGCTCTAATAAGTGCAACGGTGCCGCTCAGATTCTTTGAGAGCACCTCCAAACTCACAACATCGGGTAAGGCAAAGGCGAGCGCAACAATATTCTGCGGAACTGTTCGTTCCCACTTATAAAACCTTGGGTTAAGAATTGGATCCTGGCTACCAGGATCTGGAACTATCTGCGTATAACTTCGCTCACTCCCCCACGCATTTACAGCGGTTTCTGTTAACCCTCCCGTAGAGCTTCCAAAGTATGTCGGGACTGGAAGATTGTTCTGCGTGAGCGTTAAACCAGCTGTATTGGTGACCGCCGCCTTCCAAAACTCTCCCCAACCTTTTTCAGCCTCTTTGGCAAAGCCAAGAAACTTTTGATCAGAGATCTCGCCATAAAGATCACAATCACAAGCGCTTCTATATATACCTGCCTTGCTTAAAGCATAGGTGCGTGAAGCGATCGCTTGCGCTTCTAATGCCGCAGCGGGCCATGAGGATGGAACCTCACTGACACCCCACAAGTACTCATCAGCCAATCTCACAGAGTTTGTTATCTCAATTCTGTACCCCAAGGTTGCCGCCTTGACCGCCCGAAACTGCATTTGCCCATGTCTGTAACGTGCTTTTGTTGCCAAGTGTTTCAGTGAGACAACTCCTTCTACCCCTGGCAGATATCTGGTTCCACTCCATCTCACAGTAAAGATTCGATTTCTTGCCAGGCTAGTGCGAGTTTTTCCGACCACCATACTTGGAACAACTGTTGAACCTAAGATAGAAAAATTCAACGCACCCTTTGCCGGAACAACAGCAAGTGGAACAACATCTTGGGCATCCCCAATATCACCACTAAAAATCTGCAGCACGGCATCAGGTGTTGAGGTTGAAATGCGGGCGGTGCTTAATAAGTGTCCAACATTTACGCGCAGTATCTTTGAATCATCTAGGGGCGAAATAACAAGATCTTTGTAGTAATAATTTAAGATTGCAGTCGCAGTTTCTCCGGCAAGCGCTTTAGATCTTGCCCCAATTTGGCTTAACCCGACACCATGTCCATAACCAGAGCCTGTAATCTGAAAGGCTGATGGGATTTCAGATGCGCTAACAGGAGCAGGAAGAAATAAGGCGACTGTTAATAGAAGAAATAGAGGTTTAAACATCCTCATCGATTGCTGCACTCTTTCCGAGATCTAAGAATTTTTGATAGGCATCAATCACCTGATTCGGTTCACCGCGTTGCACGATCTTTCCCTTATGTAGCCAAGCGATATCATTACAAGTTTCTCGAAGAGTCTTCATCGCATGGCTCACTAAAATCAGGGCGCGATCATCACTTCGCAACTCCTTAATTCGGTTGAGGCTCTTCTCCTTAAACTTGGCATCGCCTGTACTGAGCGCCTCATCGATTATCAAAATATCTGGCCGAACAGTTGCTGCCACGGAAAAAGCTAACCGTGCAAACATTCCAGATGAGTATGTGCGCATTGGGGCGTCAATTGCATCACCTAGCTCTGAGAATTCAGCTATCTCATCGAAGTGGCCGGTTATCTCTTCTCGAGTCATACCTGCAGCCAGACCACCTAAATAAACATTGTCACGTCCTGACATTGACGGGTTGAATCCAACACCTAATGCAAGAAGAGTGCTCACCGATCCATT
>LIAM01000035.1 GCA_001438925.1 Actinobacteria bacterium BACL15 MAG-120619-bin91
GCGCTGCGTAGTGAAATAAGCGCCGCCGATAGATTGCCATCAAGGGTTGCATCTGCCACATCAAATCCTGTTGTCTCTACTCGACCTTGGTGATACTTATCAACCATCGCTTCATCAATTAATCCTGAAGGAGCATCGGCTGCAATCTGTCCTACCGCACCTTGAAGTTCTCGCAGATCATTTCCGAGCGCGCCAACCAATGCCGAGACTGCACCCGAAGATGCTTTACGACCAAGATCTAGAAAGAGAGATTTAACAAACTCCTCTTTTTCAGCCTCTTTTTTTAAGGGATCACAAGGGATTAATTCAGGCTTTATCTTTTTAATCGCATCAAGAAGTGCTTTTCCTTTGACTCCACCTTTGTGAACAAAAATTACAGTTGTCGAAGGATCTGGCTGCTCTATGTAGCGGGTAATCTCATCTCGGTTATCTTCAGGTAAGTCTTGCAGATCACGAATTATCAGTGCGCGTCTTTCAGAAAATAATGATGGAGCAAGAGCGTCGGCGATATCTCCAACAATTGTCTCTGCTGCAAACAAGGTAGTTACTTCGCACCTTTCCTCTTTGAGTTGTGCGTTGAGCTTTGTTAAGGCTCGATCTGCCAGAGCTGATTCAGAGCCAAGGATTAAGTAAAAAGAGTTCATCCCATGCCCTCCTAGCTCCAGTAAAATAACTTAACTCTGCCCTTGCTCCTGTGAACCTTTAAGTGATGGTTTGAAGCTGTAATAGCCACCGCACCATCTCTATCTGTCCGAAGAACTTGTGTGCCGAGTCTAGTCAAGGAGTCAATACTTTCTGGGGCGGGGTGGCCGTATGGATTTTTTGCTCCCACACTGATTAGCCCGATTTGAGGAGACAGCGCCTTAGCTAAAGCCTCATCTTGATACTTAGAGCCATGATGAGAGACCTTGTAAATATCTACCGGGCTCACCAAATTTACCAACTCGCGCTGTGCAGGAGGTTCAAGATCTCCCGCTGAAAACAAACTCCAATCCGCTGTTGTTAAAAGAACAGCGATACTTGAGTTATTGATCATCGATCCCTCACCAGGTAACTCTTCAAAACTTCGAACCGATGCTTCGGGCCACAAAACCTTGAGATTAACCTGACCGATTTGTGTCACTAAACCTTTTTGAACTGTAGCTATCTGCGAAGCGTTAAGCGCATCAAGGGCTGATCTGCTTTCAATCTCTGGCTGGAGATTATTGCTAATCCAAACCTGTCCCACCTTTCTTCCATGTAATACCGCTGATAATCCACCAACATGATCTGCATGAAAGTGGGACAGGATCAGTAAGGAAATCTCTTTGATCTTCAAATCTCGCAGGCACTTATCCGCTGCGGTGGAGTCTGGACCTACATCAATAACTATGGCGCGATGGTGACCGAGATTAATTACAAGAGAATCCCCCTGCCCAACATCACATTGAGCAATATGCCAATCTCCGGCCGGCCAGCGTTGTAGCCATCCTAAAGAGATGACAAGGATTAAAAGTACCGCCGTTGTCTGCTTCCAATTTTTTCTAAACAGGATTATTACAGTAAGAATCAAGGCCACCAGAGAAAAGCCAATCAATCCATTATGGATAGTTAGTACTGGAAAAGCTGCAATCCAATGAGCGACCCCAGTTATAAACCCAGCAGGAAAGCGAATCAAAAAGATGATTACCTCGGCTAACCAAGGAGCAATGGGTGAGATTAAAGCGGCTATAAATCCAAGGACCGTTATAGGTGCAACGGCAGGTGCTGCTAGAAAGTTGGCCACGATACTCATGGGCGATAAATACCCTGATAGTGAAACAAGGATTGGCGAACAAAACACCATGGCGGCAATTGGCGGAGCAAGTGCGCCCGCAAATTTTTTGTGGGTAGGCAACCGCTCTTGAATACGAGGAGCTAGCAGAAGAAGTCCGGCCGTTGCCAGAACCGATAGCGCAAAACCGGCATCACGTGATTGCCAGGGATCACCTAAAACCACCGCACAGATTGCAAATCCCAATGCGGGCAGAGAGTCAGAGCTGCGTTTACCAAATTGAGCAGAGAGCAAAACCGCCGCCATAGCCGCAGCCCGCAACACAGATGGAGAAGGTCGAACCAATGCGATAAAGCACACAAGGGCTACCGCGGTCGCAAGTACTCGCAGTTTTTTTCTTCGAATTACAAACTGCATGCACCACAAAACAAAGGTCGAAACAATTGCAAAGTTTGCACCACTTACCGCAACTAAGTGGGCTAATCCAGATCGTTGCATCGCCTCTTTAAATTCAGGGGATTGCTTGGATGTATCCCCCAAAACCATTCCGGGAATTAATGCACCTGCATCACCGCTACCTGAGTTATCCCGTAACCCTTGGCGAATTGCACCCAACCCCAATGCCCATCCCGAGGGCTGGGTTACTTGTGTGATCGCATCATTGCTAATCAACAGAGCAGCAACCCTTGCCTCCTTGGTTGCTATCACCGATGCAGATCCTGATACTTGCTGTCCCGGTAGTAAATCAATCCTTTCTTTAACCAGGATTCTGACTGGAACTCGCAGCCAATAACTTTGTTCATCGATTGAAAATTGCAGCAACCGTGCGGTGAAGCTGTAATTTCCTGATGCTGTTTTACTTGGGTCGGTTTTTACCTGAGCCTGAAAGGTAATGGTCGAACCCACATGTTGCGCAATCGCTGATCGTTCTAAAGAGACCTGTCGCATAGACATGGCGGTTGCACCAATAAGGATGGCGGTAAAGATCACCAATAATCGTGCCTTTTTTCGTGCAACAGCAAAGAGGGTTACCAATGAGGCAATACCGGCAACTCTCCATGGTGAAACAGCGCTTTGAATCAAAGCACCAGCCCAAAGTCCACCACCCAGGGCTAACGCCCTGTAATCAATTAAATCCTGACTTTTGACTTTAGCTGCGCGAATTTTGCTGGACCAATTCCGCTTACCTTTTGAAGATCATCAACGGTTAAAAAGGAGCCATGTACCCGTCGATACTCAACGATTCGACCAGCGATCACAGGACCAATCCCATCTAACGCATCTAATTGGCGGGCGGTTGCGCGATTTATATTAATCGGCCCTGATGGCGCTTTTTTACTCAGCCTCTTACCTGAAGTATTTACAACTGTGGAGTCAACATAAATCTGTTCACCATCATTGAGAACGCGAGCTAGATTGATGGTGCTCAAATCCGCACCAGGTGCGCTATCTCCAGCCGCCTTGATCGCATCAATAACTCTTGATTTTCCAGCCAAGGTATAAACACCAGGATTATTGACCGCACCTGCTACATCCACAAATATTTCAGGTTCAGCGATGACGACTGGAACAATTTCAGGTGCTGCCTGCATCTCTGAGTTTCCTCGAGCAACTATAAATATAGATATTACAAGCACAATCGCTGCAATAGCAGCAAGTGCTCTCTTTTGATTACGGGAGAAATGAAGATCAAACCACCACTGGGAAAATGATTCGAAGGCTGTACGAAGTTGTTCCATTTGCCAAGTGTGATTAGCCCACACCTGCAGTAATGGCTAAGCAGTTCTAGTTGTTGATAACGATATTTACAAGCTTTGGAGCACGGGTAATAATCTTGTTGATACTGGCACCAGCAAGTGCTTCAACGATGCTCGGCAGAGCAAGTGCGGCGGCCTCAAGATCGGCATCGGTCATTGTTGGCGCTACATCGATACGATCTTTGATCTTTCCATTAATTTGAATAACAACGGTGACCGCATCTGCAACTAATAACTTCTCATCAACGGCGGGCCAGCCAGCAAGTGCCACACATGGCTTGTGTCCAAGGCGCTCCCACATCTCTTCGGCGGTAAATGGTGCAACAAGAGACAACATGATTGCGATCGCCTCCACAGCTTCACGCACCGCAGGATCTGCAGCTCCGCAACCAGAATCAACCGCTTTACGGGTGGCGTTTACAAGCTCCATCACACGAGCGACTGCAACGTTGAAGCGGAATGATTCAATTGCAAAACCCGCATCATGTAGCGCTTTGTGGGTCGCCTTACGTAAAGCAAGATCACCGGTGCTGAAATCGACTCCTGGAGCACTTGTTACATCCCCAGACAATCTCCATGCACGTGTTAAAAACTTCACTGAACCCGATGGTGAAACATCTGACCAATCCACATCATCTTCTGGAGGCCCGGCAAAAACCATAGACAGGCGAATAGCATCAACTCCGTGATTTTCTAACTCATCAGATAAGCGAACAAGGTTTCCGCGGCTCTTCGACATCGCAGAGCCATCCATGACAACCATTCCCTGGTTGAGCAAACGTGTAAATGGTTCATTAAAATCAACCATTCCCATATCATTCAAAACCTTGGTAAAGAATCGACTGTAGAGCAAATGCAAAATCGCATGAGTGACTCCACCGACATATTGATCAACAGGTAGCCAGGTATCAACATCTTTTTTCGAGAAAGGCTCTGTTGCATTTGTTGGATCTGCATACCGCAGGTAGTACCAAGAGGAATCTACAAATGTATCCATCGTGTCTGTATCGCGCTTTGCATCAGCTGAACACTGAGGGCACTTTACATTTACCCAATCAGATGCAGCACCCAGTGGTGATGTTCCCTTGGGCTTAAGGTCTAACCCTTCAGCATCTGGCAGGGTCAAGGGCAGCTGATCTGCAGGTACTGGAACTTCACCACATGAGGGACAGTGAATGATTGGAATCGGTGTACCCCAATAACGCTGACGTGAAACTAGCCAATCGCGGAGGCGATAGTTACGAGCAGCAACGCCCTTACCATCGGCCTCAAGCTTTTTGTTAATCGCTGCAATTGCATCAGCCTTATTGAGGCCATTTAAAATCTCTGAGTTAACCAACTTTCCATCGCCAACGGTTGCAACACCTGATGTATTTGGATCCTCTTCGCCTGTTTCAACAACAACACGAACCGGTAACTTCATCGCGCGAGCAAAATCTAAGTCACGTTGATCATGGGCTGGAACCGCCATAATCGAACCGGTTCCGTAATCAGCAAGCACGTAATCACTGGCCCATATAGGAAGTTTTTCACCATTAGCGGGGTTGATTGCGAAACGATTTAAGAAAACACCGCTTTTTGGACGATCTGTTGCCAGGCGATCGATATCACTTGCAGCCTTAATTGTTTCTAAATACTTTGCGAACTCAGCCTCAACACCAGTTCCCTGAACAAGTTCAGTAGCTAACTCACTATCGACAGCAACAACCATAAATGTCGCACCAAATAATGTGTCGGGACGGGTTGTATAAATAGTTACAGGCTCAGATCGACCTTGGATTTCAAACTGTACATTTGCGCCAGTTGATCTACCGATCCAGTTGCGCTGCATCGTTAAAACCTTGTCAGGCCACTTGCCTTCAAGCTGAGCCATGTCATCTAGCAAACGATCTGCATAATCTGTGATTTTGAAGTACCACTGATTCAACTTCTTCTTTGTAACAGTTGAATCACATCGCTCACACAGACCTGCAACAACCTGTTCATTGGCTAGAACTGTCTGGCACCCTGGACACCAGTTAACCGCTGAATCTTTTCGGTATGCCAAACCACGCTCATAAAACTTAAGGAACAACCATTGATTCCATTTGTAGTATTCGGGATCGCAGGTGTTGAATACTCGATCCCAATCAAATGAACATGCATAACGTCGCATCGATGCCTTTTGCACAGCGATATTTTCATAGGTCCATATACGTGGATCTGAATTGCGCTTAATTGCAGCGTTTTCAGCGGGTAAACCAAAGGCATCCCAGCCAATTGGGTGCATAACATTGAAACCCTTTTGTGCCCAGTAACGAGCGATCACATCTCCAAGGGCGTAGGCCTCGGCGTGACCCATGTGCAGATCTCCCGATGGATAAGGAAACATATCCAACACATACTTCTTTTCACGTGTGTCATCTGCGCGACCTGATTTAAATGGTTGTAGTTGATCCCAAACTGGCAGCCACTTTTCCTGCACGTAGGCAAAGTCATATGCCGCGTGCTCGCGCTCATCATTCACCTTGTTATTCATATGTGGAGCTAAGGGGATTTGAACCCCTGACCCCCTGCATGCCATGCAGGTGCGCTACCAGCTGCGCTATAGCCCCGTTTTTTGTGCGAGTGCAGACCTTACCGCATTTACCACGGCGGGCCTTAAACCGGAGTTTCACCACTTTCTGCACCGTAAACAGGCTCTGGAATCGAGGCGGCGTTATGTTCGACTAAATTCCATTGACGAGGGTTGCGTTGCAAGATTGACCATGATGCATTTGAAAGGCCCCCGATAACACCCCAGTGGGACATTGGAAGTTGAAGCATTGAACCCAAGATGCAACGTGCTGTACCTCCATGTGTAGTGACAACTAATAACTGATCCGTCTTATCTCCTAGCGCATTTTTAATTGCATTAACTGCTCGATCTGCAACCTCACTGCGCCGTTCTCCAGTCGTACCTGCGGGGTTATCTTCGCCATCAATCCAGCGAATAAAGTTTTGGAAATCTTCGGCGCGATTTTCAGCACCGGTTTTTCCCTCCCATAAACCACCATTTGTTTCACGAAGATTTTCATCAATTCCAACGGTAAGACCTGTTAAATCGGCAAGTGTCTGAGCGGTATCGCGGGCCCGACCAAGATCACTTGAAATAATCATCGTTGGCTTCATGCCCGCAAGAATTTGGGCAGCATGGCGCGCTTGAAAACGTCCGACCTCATTAAGTTCAATATCTGAATGGCCTTGAAAACGATTGGCTACATTCCAATCAGTTTGGCCATGACGCCACAGTACAACTCGATTAGCGGCCATTTACAGCCGCCTCCCTCACCGCTTCTAATTCAATTGTCGGACAGTCATTCCATAAGCGATCGAGCATGTAGTACTTACGCAGTTCGGCGCTTTGCACATGCACAACCAGATCTGAATAATCTAACAAGATCCATTCAGCACCATGCTCACGGCGAACAGGTTTGTCTCCGATAGCTGCAAGCTGTCGTTCAACCTCATCTGCGATCGAATCAACCTGCGCTTCATTTTGACCTGTTGCGATCAAGAAGACCTCGCTGAGAACAAGTTGATCAGATAGATCCAAGGCAACTACATCTACGGCAATCTTGTCGATTGCAGCTTTGGCGGCAACTTGGGTGATCTCGAGCGTTCTGCTGCTAATTGTCATAAAGGTTATTCTCTCGTATAAATGTAGCTACCGATGACGAGACATCTGCGCTCAAACCTTGGCGAATTGTGGTGGCGGCAACATTTAAAGCCCCGATATCTAGGCCATTTCCTGCAAATCCTGGTCTACCTATTACTAAAAACTCGACCATTCCACGCAGCTCTTCAATGCGATGCCATTGATCTAGTTTTTCTGCAGCATCTTGACCGATGATTAAAACAATGGTCTGTTCTGGATAGTTTTGCGCAACCGCCTCAACGGTATCGATGGCATAACTAGGACCGGTTCGAAGTACTTCGATGGGATTAACCTGAACTTTGGATGCAATCCCTTGTGGCAAATCCGCAAGCGCTAATTGGCACATTGCACGGCGTTGTTGCGCAGTTGCAATTGGGGCGTTGTCACGAAGTAGTGGCTCACCTGCGGGAATAACCAAGAGTTGGTCTACTAAGTTTTTTTCAATTAACTGGGTAATGACATGCAGATGACCTAGATGAATCGGGTCAAATGTTCCGCCGTAAATACCTACTCGGGACAAATTAATCTCGGTCTAGGCGAAGTGCTAAGTATAGAAAGAGTGACATCACTACAAATGTAAACACTCCAAAAAACAATGGTGAGGCAGGAAGTTCGCGAGTAATCTCGCTAGCAAGAGTCATCATGGTTGAAATACTACTACTTGCCCGCCAATAGCTCTTTAAATCTCGCTTCGTCGATTACCGGAACCCCTAATTCCTGAGCCTTAGCCAACTTTGAACCTGGATCCCTTCCTGCCAAGAGGTAATCAGTCTTCTTCGATACCGATGATGAGGCCTTTCCCCCATGGGCTGCAATAGTTTCAGAGATCCCATCTCGAGAAAATGAATCGAGGCCACCAGTTACTACAAAGGTAAGGCCAGCCAAGGTTTGTGGAAGTTGATCACCTTGAGTATTTACCATACAGACCCCAGCTTTTTCCCACTTTGAAATAATCTCTTGATGCCACCCAACAGCAAACCACTCGATGATCGACTCGGCGATGATTTCTCCGACTCCATCAATATCTGCTAACTCTTGTGCCGTTGCTTCCGAGATAGCTTTGACTGAACCAAGAGCAGCTGCCAACCCTTGTGCAGCGGTTGGGCCAACGTGACGAATTGATAGCGCAACCAAGGTTCGCCACAGCGGGCGAGTTTTTGCCTCATCCAGCGCAGCTAACAACTTATCTACATTTGCAGCTGGCTTTCCATCCTTCTTAACAAAAAAATCGGAGGTAACAAGTGCAGCTGCCGTTAAGTTAAAGAGATCAGATTCATCCTTAATAATCTTTGCATCTAATAAAGCAGATGCGGCTTCATACCCCAAAACATCGATATCCAAGGCGGCACGTGAACCGATGTAATAAATTCGCTCACGAAGTTGTGCTGGGCAACTTTGCGTATTGGGACAACGAATATCAACATCGCCTTGGCTCATAGCGCGAAGTTCAGAGCCACATTCGGGACATTGTGTTGGCATAACAAATGCACGCTCTGATCCCTTGCGCTTTTCAAGAACAGGACCC
>LIAM01000036.1 GCA_001438925.1 Actinobacteria bacterium BACL15 MAG-120619-bin91
CCAAGTTCGAAATACAGAACGATTCTTTGAACGCAAAGAGGTTCGTGACTTCCTCAAGCAGGTACGCACCGCATCTGTAATTCCAACTGAAGGCGTTGTCTGGCTGGATGAACTTCGCACCCTTGCTCAACCATTTTTAACTGGGGGAGCAATCGATGGAATTGCAGCGCTTCTTCACTTAGCTCGCGAGCTAGATGCAGATAGCGGATTTACTCCAAAGAATTTACGTGCATATTTGCGTGAAGTAGAAGATCGAGTTCAGCAAAACAATCCGCCAACGATGCCTGTGACAACCCTTGCAACTTTGCATGCAGCAAAGGGTCTGGAATGGGAGCGGGTGTTTTTGATGGGTGTAAGCGATGGCGTTCTACCTCTTGAAAACAACAGCACCACCGGTGATCAAGCCTCTATCGATGAAGAACGTCGCCTGTTTTATGTTGGAATCACCCGTGCTAAATCAGATCTACGCCTGAGCTATCGCGGCAAAGCATCACGCTTTCTGGCTGAGGCGGGCCTGGCTAACTAGCTCTATCTCTTCATGAATACCCTACGTACGCTCATTTATGCGGGGAATTAATTACCTTGCCAGCACCTCGACCCATGGTTTATAGTTACAACTTCAACTTCATGGCGGAGTTGAACACGAGTCAAGATCGAAGATCTTGCTCAAGGTATTTAGCGGACGGGAACGAATATGTCTAACGCATCATTCGTAACAGCAAACGCAACGCGTTCTGCTGTGATCTCTTCTGCTCATACAACCAATAAGCCTTCTACTTGGCATGCAACGAAGCCAGCGTTTTACGCAGCTTTTTATGCCGGATACGAGGCCAATGGTGGTTCAATCGAATAATTCGATTTAGAACTAGAAGCCAAGGGCCTCGAATCCACAAGGATTCGGAGCCCTTTTTCCATTCTCCGGAAAAGAAGTCCCAAACAAACTTCACTCCAGAAAACCAATGACAACCACAAGAGTCAGAAGCAAGAACTAACAGAAAGAAGAGGTGAGAACATGAGCGTTCTCTTCAGCGAACTACTAGTACCAGGCTGGGCAGATGAGAAGATCGGTTTGGATGCCGTAACGGGCACCTACAGCGATGGCTCATCATTTAATCTGCCATGCCACACAGCAGATCCTGAAACTTTCTTCTCTGAAGATGAGATGCAGGTTGCCGAAGCGAAGTCGCTCTGCGGTGGATGTCCCGTGCGTACACAGTGCTTAGAAGGTGCGTTATCGCGCCAAGAGCCAGCAGGTGTGTGGGGTGGCGAACTATTTGAGGATGGTCGCATCATTGCAAAGAAGCGCAAAGCTGGACGGCCATCTATGAAAGAGCTTGCTGCACGCAATGCACAAGGTGAATTAATTGAACTCACAGTTGAAAAGGATGAGCGCGAGGAGAGCGCTGCCTAGTTTTACTTCAAACTGAGTTAATCTTGCATCTATGAACCACGATCCTGCCAAAGCAGCTAAAGCTCGCGCACTAGTGGCATCCCTACTCTTTATTGAGACCGGGGTAATACTTGCCTTAGCACTCTGGCTGATTGGTCTGACATTGATCTCAGATTCAATTGAGATATATCCGCTTCTAGGGGTATTTATCTTCGCCTTGTTAGGCGGCGGTGGGCTTGCCGCCTCTGCAATTGGCTATCGCCGTGGCAAGTACTTTGGCAGATCTCCCGCGGTTTTAGCTAACTTGATTGCATTGGGCGTTGTCTCATATCAAGTGGAAGCAGATTTGTGGTGGGTTGCTGGACCACTAGCTGCGTTAGCAGGTGCAACTCTTATCGCTGCGCTTCGTGCAATTCCAACTGATCTTTAATTACATACTGTTAAGACAAAAAATAATTTACGGCTTAGACTTATACATGAATAGAGCTTTGATTTGGCCGGCCAACGGAAACCCACTTGCGAAGATTTTCAGATGAAAATAATTCACTAATTACCATTTCAACTGCACCAACAAGCCCAGATTCAATTGGGAAATCAGTAATTCGAATCTGTAAATCCCTCGTTGCTAGTGGTAACGAGCGACTCAGTACCGTCTCCCGAATCGAAGCCAGCAACTTATCTCCTGCAGCCGAAACGCTACCCCCAAGGACAATTAGTGATGGATTATGAAAGTTTACAAGAGTCGCAAGTACCGTTCCTACGTCGGAACCTACCTTTACAACTCTCTCAACGCACCATCTATCACCATTATTTGAACCCTCAATAACATCTCGTACTTCAATGCGCAGCTTCGCTTTTTTTCGAATTTTGAGGTGAGCACTTTCATTCTTACTTGAAGCGACTTCAGCATCTCGAATCAAAGCTAGTCCACCCGATACGGCTTCTAAACATCCTAAATTTCCACATCGACATTGCACTTTCTCGTTGGAAGAAAGGGCGATATGACCGATATCCCCAGCACACCCTTGTGCCCCTCGATGTAGTTGGCCGTGAGTCAAGATTCCCGCTCCAATTCCGCTACCGATCTTTACAAAGATAAGTTCATTTGTAATTGGATCATTACGTAGAGCATGCTCACCAAGTGCCATCAAATTAACGTCGTTATCAACCCAAACAGGCACCTTATATTTTGTTGAAAAACGTTCGCGCAGGGGGAATTTATCCCACCCGGGCATAATCGGTGGCGAGACTGGTAATCCAGTAGCAAATTCAACGGGACCAGGGACTCCAATACCAACACCCCATAAATTCTTGATTTTTAGACTGCCCACAAGATCATCAAATGAGTTTTCTACGAGAGCCAAGACCACATCGGGCCCATCGGAAATCTCGACCCTTGTAAATGTAGTTCCCAGTAAATTCCCATTTAGATCGGAAGCCGCGACATTAAATCCAGTTGCTCCTAATTCGGCAACGAGAATTGTTCCTGCATTGGGGTTGAAGTCAATGAGTCTTGGAGCTCTACCTCCAGTGGATTGACCAACTTCACCACTTTGAAGGAGATTTAGCTCAAGTGCCACGTCGATGTACTTTGTCGCCAAGGTGCGAGAAAGGCCGGTTGATGTGGCTATCTCAGGGCGTGTCACAGATCGAGATTTACGCACGAAAGTGATTACTTCCGCCAAGCACTGAGCGGCATCAGCATCAAGGTCGAAGGTCGTTGAGGTAACTTGACCCGCCATAACCCCCCCCACCTCCGCTCCCTTCGGAAAACAGTATCACCGGAGCGCTCAATCTTAGGTAAAGGAGTTTATAACATTTGCATAAATATTTACAACTTAGACCAAAAAAGCATTGACTTATGTTTTTTTAGGCATAAGTTTGGCCCACGTTCACAGGAGGTAAGAAAATGAAACTTGGCTACCAAACGATTACTTGGGGTGGAGTTGTAGGTCAGGCACAAGGGGTGACGAGTATTAAGGATCTCTTTTACCAGACTTATGGATCCACCGCTAAAGCTTGTGAGGATATCGCTGCTGCTGGTTATTCGGGTATAGAAATCTTTGATGGCAATTTAGCGGAATATGCGAATGATCCAGACTCATTCAGGAGTCTTCTTTCAAAGCATAACCTCGAATTAGTCAGTGTTTACACAGGTGCCAATTTCATTTATAACGACATCCTTGTAGATGAATTCCATAAGATAAAGCAGGCAATTGTATTTGCTAAATCTATGGGTGCAATCAACTTAATTGTTGGTGGTGGTGCAAAACGTTCAACAGGTACTACGGAAGAAGATTTCCAGATGTTGGCAAAGGGACTTGATCAAGTTACAGATCTTGCAGCAGCAGCAGGATTAACAGCTTGCTATCACCCGCACTTAACAACAATTGTAGAAACCACTACCGAACTGGACAAAATTATGAGTCTTTCAAAGATTCATCTTTGTCCAGACACCGCTCACTTGACTGCGGGTGGCGTAGACGCTGCAGCAGCAATCCGCAAGTATGGAAAACGTGTACGCCACATTCATCTTAAGGATTACACGGCAAATCCATTTGCCTTCCTGCCACTTGGCAAAGGCAATATTGATTTTGCAGATATCTTCTCCGCAATAAAGGAAGTAAATTACGACGGTTGGCTTGTTGTAGAACTTGATGGATATAACGGCGATCCCAAAGATGCTGCGGATATCAGCATGAAGTTCATTAAAGAAAACCTATAGTAAGTTTTGCTAAAACTCTCACAGTACTCAACCAAAATTCCAAGGAGGAATTATGAAAGCTAGTATCAAGTCAAAGGTTGTGTTGGCAAGTTTAATTGCAGCACTTCTCGGTGTATCAACATTGTCGGCAGTAGGAGCAGAATCAGCTGCCTCGGTGGCTAAAAAGGGCTTAGCAGAACTTGCTAAGGGTGTTTACTCAACTGGACCCAACGGCGAAAAGGCAGCTGCTGCAAGTTCACTCAAATTCACAGCAGCTGAACTTAAGAAACTGAAGAAAATGAAGGCAACAGCAGCAATCTCATTCCACTTAACATCCGACTGGACATCTGGTCAGCAAGCAGGTCTTACAAAGCGTTTTGGTGAACTAGGAATCAAAATTGTTGGCGTAACACAAGCAGACTTTAAGGCAGATGTACAGGTTTCACAGATTCAAACACTAATGGCCAAGAAGCCAAATATTTTGGTTTCAATTCCAGTAGATGGCCAAGCAACTGCAGGAGCATATAAGGATGCTGCTGCAGCGGGTGCAAAAATTGTTTTTATGGATAACACAGCAGCTGGATTAACAGTTGGCAAAGACTATGTTTCAGTAGTTTCTGCTGATAACTATGCAAACGGTGCTGCATCTGCATATCTCTTGGGTCGTAAACTTAAAGGTAAAGGAACAATTGCTCTTATTTACCACGCTGCAGATTTTTGGGTAACAAAGCAACGATGGAACGGGTTCAAAGAGACTATTATTAATAAGTTCCCTGGTATCAAAATTGTTGATGAACAAGGAATTTCTGGACCAGACTTTGCGGGAGATGCACAAAAGGCTGCAACAGCAATTCTTACTAAGAATCCAAAGATCAGTGCAATTTGGGCTGTTTGGGATACACCGGCTGAAGGTGTCTTAGCCGCACTTCGCGATGCAGGAAACACAACTACAAAGATTGCAACACAAGATCTCGGAGCAAATGTTGCGATTTCTCTTGCAAAGAAGGGCCCAGTCATCGGTCTTGGAGCACAGCGTCCATTTGATGCTGGTGTCACTGAGGCGAACCTTGCCGCATACGCCCTTCTAGGTAAGAAGGCACCTGCGTACATTGCAATGCCTGCGCTAGCCGTTGACCATGCTGGAGTATTGAAGGCTTGGCAAACTGTTTATAGTGCACCAGCACCAGCTGATCTAAAGGCTTCCTTCAAGAAGTAATTGAATAACGTCCCTAAGGGGGGGCACATTAGGAAATGCCACCTCGGGTTTAAAAGCCCGAGGTGGCACCAAAACATAAATTTAAGGAAGCGAAAATGAAAAAGTTAAATGTCGGACTAATTGGCGCAGGCTTTATGGGCAAAGCGCACTCACTTGCATATGTGGCTATGCCGATGTTTTTTTGGCCGGCTCCAGCAATTCCAGTTCGTAAAACAATTGTTGACGTAAGCGATTCGATTGCTGCAGAGGCTGCACAACGATTTGGTTTTGAGAAAAGTACTTCCAACTGGCGATCAGTCGTAGAAGATCCAGAAATTGATATTATTGATATTGCAACACCAAATCACTTGCATGCTGAGATTGCTATTGCAGCTGCAGAAGCTGGAAAGCACATTATTAGCGAAAAGCCACTTGCTCGAAGTGGTGATGAAGCAAAAACTATGTACGACGCGGTTAAGAATGCTGGAATTGTTCATATGGTTGCTTTCAACTATCGTCGAACTCCTGCAGTTGCACTTGCAAAGAAATATATCAATGAAGGTGCGATTGGAGATGTCCTGAATTTTAGAGGGACATATCTCCAAGATTGGTCAGCTGACCCAGATGGCCCACTTTCATGGAGATTTCAAAAGAGTATTGCAGGTTCTGGTTCGTTAGGAGACATTGGAACTCACGTCGTAGATATGGCACGTTTTCTTTGTGGTGAAATTACTCAAGTGAACACTCAGTTAAAAACATGGGTTAAGACTCGCCCCCTCCAAGCAGGGGGGGTCGATAAGCTAGGTGCAAGTACCAAAGATTCCACTGCGCCCCGTGGCGAAGTTGATGTCGATGATGAAGTGTTATCGCTCTTGGAATTCCAAAATGGAGCAATCGGTTCATTGGAAGCTACTCGAAATGCGCACGGACGAAACAATTTCCTTACGTTTGAAATCCATGGAACTTTAGGATCTATCTATTTCAACTATGAGCGCCGAGATGAACTACAAGTTGCATTTGCAACTGATCAAGCCGATCGAAAAGGCTTCCGCACTGTGTATACAGGGCCGGCCCACCCCTACGGAGAAGGCTTGTGGCCAATTCCAGCTCTCGGTATTGGCTATGGTGAAACGAAGATAATTGAAACCTATGATTTCGTTAAAGCAATCATGGACGGTGGAGAAGTTAGTCCGAACTTTAAAGATGGATATCAAATTAATCTAATTGCTGATGCCATGGCAGCTTCTTCACAATCTCGATCTTGGACTCCGGTCCAAATAGTTAAGTAATTAAGAAAAGGGGACTGACAATGTCTAGCAACTTTAATGTCGTGGAGATGAATGACATTTCTAAATCATTCTTCGGCGTTAAAGTGCTAGACAGTGTCAGTTTTGCGGTAACTTCTGGAGAAATTCATGCCTTAGCAGGAGAAAATGGGGCAGGTAAGTCAACGTTGATGAAAATTCTTCAGGGCGTCTACACATTAGATTCTGGTGAAATTCATGTTGCTGGTGAAAAGGCATCAATACATTCATTTCAAGATGCTCGTAAATATGGAATAGGCATGGTTTTCCAAGAATTCTCGCTCGTTCCTGAACTGTCTGTTGCCCAAAATATTTTCTTAGATCGTGAACATAAAAATAGTTTTCACTTCTTTGATGAGAAAGAAACAATCAGACAATCAAAACTTGTCATGGAAGAGCTAGGTCTAGATATAGATGTAACTGCAAAAGTCTCAACTTTAGGCCGTGCATTTCAGCAATTAACCGAAATTGCGAAAGCAATTGCAGGTGATGCAAAGATTCTAATCTTGGATGAACCGACAGCATCGCTGGCGAAGGAAGAAGTGGATGCTCTTTTTAAAGTTCTAAAACAGTTAACTGCGCGCGGAGTTTCAATTGTATATATTAGCCACCGGATGGATGAGATTTACAGAATATGCGATCGCATTACAATTTTGCGAGATGGAAAAAAGATTGCTGTTTATTTGCTTTCTGAGATTTCTCCTCAAGAAATTATTGCTCATATCACGGGGCGTAAAGATGTTGAAATGCTAACTCATGAAGGCAAATCAGTTGTTCGATCATCTACTCCGATATTCGAAGCAAGTGGAATTCAAGTTGGTAGTCGTGTGAATAATGTTTCTTTTAAGCTTTATCCAGGCGAAATACTCGGCTTGGCTGGCCTTATGGGTAGTGGGCGTACGGAACTTGTTAGAGCAATATTTGGATTAGACAAGAAAGATGGTGGAAAACTAAAGATTGATGGACAGGATGTAGTAATAAAAAATCCGCGTGAGGCAATCGCACACGGATTTGCCTTGATTCCAGAAGATCGTCGCCGTCAAGGCCTAGTGATGGAGCATTCTGTCAAACAAAACATTTTGGCTGCAAATTTGTCCTCACTTTCACATCTGAATTTCCTCAGTTTTTCTATGATAAATAACGTAGTTAGAGATTCAATCGAAAGTTTCGAAGTTAGGCCGCCTGAAGCAAACAGGGAAGTTCGCCTGCTTTCGGGAGGCAATCAGCAAAAAGTGGTTATTGCTAAATGGATGGCTACTAATCCAAAGATCGTTCTTATGGATGAACCAACAGTTGGAGTTGATATTGGAACTAAAGTTGAAATCATGAAATTAGTTCGAGCTATTGCAGCGGAAGGGAAATCTGTGATTCTTATTTCGTCAGAACTACCTGAATTGCTTGGGGTTTGCGATCGAATTCTCGTGATAAGAAAAGGCGAGGTTGCTGAAGAATTAGACCGTAAAAATATCAGAGATGAAGACCATCTACAAATGATCGTTCAAGGGATAAAAGTATGATTCTAGCTAATCTCAAGAAAATCGATATACGTGCGACACTGATTTATTGGATGTTTGCCGCAATTTTCTTGCTCTTCGCGTTCCTATTACATGACGATGGATTTTTGCAATCGAATAACTTGCTCAATATTTTCCGCCAAACTGCGACAATCACTGTGATGGCCGTTGCTATGACTTTTGTTATCTCTGCCGCCGAGATAGATCTATCTATCGGTGGCGTAGCCGGTTTGGCTAGTGTGGTTGGAGCGATTATGTTACGTGACCACGGCTTAATTCAAGGAATTCTTGGGGGACTTGCCATTGGGTTTGTAGTTGGGTCTCTTAATGGACTTTTAGTAG
>LIAM01000037.1 GCA_001438925.1 Actinobacteria bacterium BACL15 MAG-120619-bin91
ATAAATCGTTAGTGCGATCAATACAACCGCAGCAGAGAGCGCTGATGCTCCCCCAATAGCTGCTAGATGGGAGTATGGCGAGTCAGCTTGTGTGTAGGCAAGACGGACCCAACCAAACCCACCAAATGGAAAACGGTTTCTGACCTCCTCTAAGAGAATGAACAGAAGTGGGTAAGCGGTAATCCCCCATCGTGAAACAAGTGCCAATGGCAGATAGAAGATCGACATACCTAAAGCCAAGATGATCCATGGAACAGAACCCACAAAGGTACTGCTCCAATGTAGAACGATCAGATTAAGAGTGAGCGCAAAGAGAAGGGATGAGAGTACCTTTCTGCTAGAGATTGAGAGGGCATACATATGCACCGCCAGCGCAATCGGTGCAACCCACCACTTCCCCACTGGTTCAAAGGCGGCCGAAAGTAGGCATCCAGACAGCGCTGAGAGTAAAAGAGCTACCAACCTAATGCACTGATCAATCGATCAACGCTCGCACCCAATGCGTAACGCTCCTTGAATTGATAGATAGCGGATAAATCTGATGGCGCTTTCGGAAGGGATAGATCAACTTTAGGCAATGGCGCATCACGTGCGACTCGCACCAACTTGGGAGCAATCTTGAGGTAATCGGCCCCTGCGATGATCTTCTTGGCAAGTGCTGGCGCAAGAGAGGCATGAGCAGCAAGGGCTGCTTCTAACGCCTCCTCAACATTGGCAAAGTTGTTGGCGATAACCGCCGCCCCTTTCTCGCCAATTCCCTTCACACCGGGTAACCCATCTGATGGATCGCCACGAAACATGGCAAAGAGATCGTAGCGATCCCCTGGTATCGAGTACTTATCAGAAACATATTTGATATCAACTAGATCATGTTGCGAGATTCCCTTGGCAAGGTACACAACTTTGATATCTCGTTTGTCATCAACCATCTGAAACAAATCCCGATCACCTGTAACAATTCGAATCGGTCCTCTTTCAACCTCTGCATAGGTCGCCATGACATCATCGGCCTCATAATCATCAACACCGACAACTGGAATACCAAAGAGATCAAGTAGATCTAATAAGATAGGAATCTGTGGAGTAAGAGTTTCTGGCTCCTCCTCTTCCTCACCCTCCTCCTCAATGCGATTGGCCTTGTACTCTGGAAATATGTCTACACGCCAGCTAGGCCGCCAATCTCCATCCAAGCAAGCTACCAAGCGATCTGGCTTATATACATTCATTAACCGTGCGGTCATATCGATGTAACCACGTATTGCATTCACCGAAGTTCCATCTGGAGCTAACAAGGTGTCCGGCATACCGTAGTAAGCCCGGTACCACAGAGAAGCGCTGTCTAACAGCATTAATGTCATACATCCCCCATTAGGTAGGCCACTACCCCGCGATCAATTCGCTTTACCGCATCCTTACAGACTGGACGAAGCTTTTCACTAGCCCCACCAATTTGATTGAGCAGATCAACCAGCTGCTTGGTTGCCCGCACAAAATCTCCCACCGACATATCACTTCCCTTGAGAACACTGTTAAGAGAGTTCCCGCTAGCCCACTTGTACGAGATAAAGCAAAAGCCAGCATCCGGCTCACGCTGGGTATTTACCCCAAAATCATTTTCGATCTTCTCAAGATTTGCCCATAAAGCGATGATCTGCGTCAAGGTTGATGTCACCTTTTGACTAGGCATTTTAGGTGCAAGATTTTCCTGTGAACGGGATTCAAAGATCATGCATGAAACAACTGATAAGAGCTCACTAGCGTTGAGATCATCCAATAAACCTCGGCGTATCGACTCAGTTAATAGCAAATCAGATTCCGCGTAGATTTTAGTAAGGATCTTTCCTTGTGCAGTTGGCTTTTCTCCATCAATATATTCGAGGTGATCCAATACTTGGCAAATTTGATCAAAGGTTTTGGCGATCACATGGGTGCGGTTTTCAACGCGAGTTGTTAGCCCCTCATTTTCACGGCTCAATCTACCCGCTCGCTCTGCCAGTCGGGCGTGATCTTCCCGATCTGCACAACCATGAGATGAATGAGCCTTCATTGCTTTGCGAAGATCAGAGAGCTCTCCCTCCATATGTCCTCGTTGACGATTATCAAATGTCTTGCGCTGATCGCGACGACCTAGTAACACCTCAACCTCTTTGATCGATCTACGTAACCTCGCATACTCAGAGAAATCACCAAGATGACATTGTGCATCCTGCATCAGTTCAGCGATTAAAGCCTCATTTTTGCGTATCTGACGAGTTAAACCGACAACAGCTCTGTCTGCTTGAAACTGTGCAAAGGATGATTCCAGTGATCGTCGAGCGGTCTCACGTCCAAATCGGGAGATCAAATTAATCGCCATGTTGTAGGTCGGAGAAAAGGATGAACGCAATGGATATGTACGTGTTGATGCAAGGCCTGCAGCCGAAGCGGAATCAACAGTGGGCGACCATTGAATAACCGCATTGCCTTCTATATCGATGCCGCGACGTCCCGCACGACCAGTTAATTGTGTGTACTCCCCTGGTGTGATTGGCACATGTGCCTCGCCATTGAACTTGATCAGCTTCTCCAGAACAACTGTGCGAGCAGGCATATTAATGCCAAGCGCCAAAGTCTCAGTTGCAAAAACCGCTTTGACCAACCCCCGTTGAAAAAGATCCTCAACTGCACCTTTAAAACTTGGTAACAAACCAGCATGGTGTGCGGCAATACCCCGTTCAAGTGCGGTTAACCACTCTTCAAAACCAAGAACCTCAAGATCCTCTTCGGCAATATTGTGGGTGTACTTTAAAGCTGTCTGGCGAATCTCAATCCGTTCCTCGGGTGAGGTCAGACGCAATCCGGCATGCAAACACTGCTTCACCGCGGCATCACATCCGACCCGTGAAAAGATAAAGGTGATCGCTGGAAGTAGGTTTTCTCGCTGAAGTTTCTCAATAATGTCGGCTCGGCTCATACGATCTGAGGGCTCTGTGAAGCGACCCCGTCGATTACGGCCTAACGCCGAACGTCTGATCGCTTCTCTTTCCCGCTGAAGGATTTCGGGATTTATTCGGCCCGGTTGTTCAAATAGATCCATTAACTGATTACCGATTAATACATGTTGAAACAAAGGAATAGGGCGGATTTCACTGACTATGACCTCGGTATCGCCGCGAACCTCACCGAGCCACTCACCGAACTCTTCAGCGTTGGAAACTGTTGCAGAAAGGGAAATAACCTGAACACTTTCCATCAAGTGAATCAGTACCTCTTCCCACACCGCGCCACGGAACTTATCTGCCAGGTAATGCACCTCATCCATGACGACGCAGCCCAAGTTGGTAAGGGTGTTAGATCCTGCATACAACATGTTGCGCAGAACTTCAGTTGTCATCACCAAAATATCCGCTTCACCATTGATACTGGTATCGCCGGTTAACAAGCCAACCCGATCTTCGCCAAACTTTGCAACAAACTCTGAGTACTTTTGATTAGACAAGGCCTTAATTGGGGTTGTGTAAAAACACTTCTTTCCAGCTTGTAGAGCATAGAAGGCGGCAAACTCACCAACCACTGTCTTTCCCGCCCCAGTTGGAGCGGCTACTAAAACCCCTTTCCCATCCTCAACGGCGTGACAGGCGGTTATCTGAAAGGGATCAAACTCAAACTCAAAGGTTAAGAGAAACTCCGTGGTTACCGGATGTTGCCCTCTTAACTTTGCAGCGGCGTATCGCTCAGCAGGTGTTGTCATGCTACCCAACTCCGTGCTGCGCTATGAATACACTCAGCTGTTATCGGAAGTTGTCCAACCCTTTCTCCATCGGAGTATGCGACCGCCCTAGAATCAATTTTGACCATCCGACTGCGGACAATCTCAACTGCAGGGTGGGTTATATGGCTACCTGCAAATACTCGGGGAAAAACCTTGATGAACTCGAGTGTAGAGACTGGATGGAGAACCATCACATCAAACAATCCATCGGTAATCGAGGCGTTAGGGCTCACCAGCATTCCACCGCCGTAGGAACGGCCATTAGAAACAGCGATGAGCATCGCCTCGGTAGAGATAGATCGATCATCCAGAGTTATCTCGTAGTGACGGGGCTTAAACCGTGGCAACTCAATGGCTATGGCGGCGTTGTACTTCATCGTGCCTTTCGGCCACTTCATTGTGTTGGCCTTCTCATTTACTATCGAATCAAAGCCAGTAGAAAGGATTGCACCAAACCATTCACCATCAACCAATCCCAGATCTATCGCAGTGGGCTCGGTTGAGATGATTGCCTCTAACTGTGAATCAATCAATTCCAGATCCCAACCAAGGGTTCGCACAAAATCATTGCCAGTTCCCGCCGGGATCATTGCAAATGGAATCTGCGCAGGTACTAACCTTTGCAAAATAATATGCAAGAGACCATCACCACCAACAGCGATCACCCCGATGCAATCTGAGTTCTTCTCGATAAATCCACTCAAATGATCTGTCAGAGCTACTGAGGAGTTTCCGGTAATGATTGTGTAGGCAATTTTTCGTTGCGAGAGCCAACCCGCTACATATGTGCCCACAGTTGCCCCTTTTCCCTGACCAGATACAGGGTTAATCACGAGAGCCCACATGGGATGACCTTATCGGCTATTCCTTAATAGATGTCGGTGCTTCAATCTCTGTGCTGCCTGTTTCGATGAACTCCTGCTTTTTATCTCGTTTTCTATCTACCAGAACCGCAATCAGTCCAGCCATGAAGTAGAAGAGAATTAAAGGACCAGACAACAAGACCATACTCAAAGGATCAGCTGTCGGAGAAAGGGCTGCAACAAAAAAGAAGATTACGAAGATCCAAATACGCCATGGCTTCAAGATTGTTTTGCCTCGGAGAAATCCTATGAGATTAAAGGTCAATAAAAAGATAGGAAGCTCAAAGGCTAAGCCAACAAACAAAATTACTCTCAAAACAAAATCTAGGTAATCATCAAATCTCACAAGGTTATTGATAGCGTTTGGGGTGAAGCCAAATAACGCCTTGATCGCAATCGGCAGGATTAAGTAGCCAAGAGTTGCACCCATAGCAAAAAACGGGGTAGCCGACGCCACGAAGAGAACGCTGGTTCTTTTCTCCTTTCGATGAAGTGCTGGGGCGATAAAGGCCCACAATTGGTAAAGCCAAAATGGTGCCGAGACAATTACACCTGTGAGAAGGGCTACCTTAATTTGCAGATCGAGCGGACCGAGAACTCCACTGATGTAGAGAGCGCCACAACTGGTCGCTCCAGATTCTTGGGCAGCCTTGAGATCACATACCGGGCTAGCTAAGGTAGAGATGATTGGATTGTAGAAATACCACCCACCAACAAACGCAACAAGAACAGCAACCGCGGACCGTAATACCCGTTTGCGTAACTCTCGTAAGTGGTCGAGTAGCGGCATCCTCGCTTCGCTGACAGATGCCATGGAGTTACTTCTCTGTTTTGCCGTCTTCTTCGATCGTTACATCATCGGCCTTCATTTCCTTCATTTCACTCTTGAAGATTCGCATCGAGCGACCAAGTGAACGAGCTGAGTCTGGAAGGCGCTTTGCACCAAAAAGTACGAGGACAACGATCAAAAGAATAACGATCTCTCTTGGACCTAGATTCATAGTAACTACTCCTTGGCTGATATTTCTCCGAAGGCTACACCAGTCAGCCTAAAAACTGTAGATGGATTTACTCAGCTTTGTAACGATCCAGCATCGATTGAGCCATTTGCGCTATCGATGCTCGGATTTCAGGGGGCGAAAGCAAGGCGGCTGCTCCACCCGCAGCCAGGACAGATCGCTCTAACCATTGCTGTGAAAAAGTATCGTAACCGAACTCTGAACCCACAGTGGCATCTGTCAGGTTAAATCTTTCGGCTAATTCTCTACTTGGTTTCAGTACCTTAATGACCGAACTTATGCCCTGACTCTGGGTTACCGAATGAGTAACCCTTCTTTCAATTTGAATAACACCTGCAGACTGGATCCGTTCAATCTTGAACTGTCTGAAATCAGAGGCTTCGTAACAGTAAGCGCTTAAGTACTGAACTCCATCAACATCTAGCGCCTCGATAGGAAAGATTTTCCGTTGAGTAATCTCGTCCCGATACAGGGAGTGGTATTGAATCTCTAATCCAGATTGGCTTGCGAGAGCCTCGGCGATCGCCCCGAATATCTTTTGATTTACAGTGGTTGTAACTGAAAAAACGGATGGAAGATTGATGATCGATGACAAACGGAAAGCTAAGGAATCTACCTTCTCAAGTAAGTCAGCTCTATCGGAAGAGATTGAGGAGCGCAGGAGCTCTAATCCCAAGACAAGTGATACGCCCTCATCAAAGGTGACTGATCGTGGTTTGGATAAGGTTGGCGCGTTACTGATATTGACATACCCTGATTCAAAATCAAGCTCCATCAACTCAAGAGGAGTGTACCCCGGAAGTCCACACATCCACAGTGTTGTTAAATCATTTATCATTTGTGCGTTACTCACATCAAAAACCGCTGCCAAGTCTTTGAGCGCAATTCCTTGGTGGGAATTGATATAAGGAACTAAATCCAAAAGACGCGCTGTGCGCTCAAGCGGAGCTGAGAAACTCTTAGCCATGGCTCTTGACCAATGAATCAAGTTGACCGATGAGGATCTCTCTTAGCTCCTGAGGCTGTTGAACAAAGACATCATTTCCATGCCAAAGAACCATCGATGCCAAGGTGTGAAGGTTATAAATGGGAACTCTTAATCGATCCCACTCCCCTAGTGACTCTGTCGATGTAGCTAATGCACGTAGTGAGGTTCCTTTTCCTTTTCTTACATCAATAGAGGCAAAAGAGGCTGGTGATCCACCTTCAAAAACTCCCTTCGGATCAAAGTTCTGTGGAGTTTCAAAATCTCTTGGTCCCTTAGAGGCGGCTATCTCTCCCTCTATACGATCCACCCTGAAGGTTCGTATCTCCTGAATCTCTTGGTCTACCCCAGAGAGATACCAAAATCCCGCCCGCGATGACAAACCGATTGGAACTATCTTTCGCACATTCTGAAATAACTGCGAATCAATGTAGGTAAAGGTAAGTAGCTGTTGATCTGCGATCGCCTTAGCGATCAGAGGAAAATCTCGGCCACCATCTGAAAGTTTGTTCGATGCACCCGGAAGGGTCAACGAATCACTCGGTACCCCGATGGAATTTAACTTGAGTAGAGCTTTCTGAGCGGCTTCATCAAATGAAGCACCCTGCCATGCTTGCGCCGCCAGAGATAAAAGTGAGATCTCTGTCGGTGTTATTTGCCCAAGATCTAGCTGATACTTCTCTTGTTTGATTCGATAGCCAGCCTCATCATTAAATAACGGATCATAACTTCCCACTTCGATCTCGATGCCAAGGGAGCGAAGATCATCTTTGTCCCGTTCAAACATTCTTTCCTTGGTCTCTGGGCTACCTTCGTAACCTTCAACCGATCTAAAAATCTCGGATTTTGTTAAGTACCTCTTTGTTGCAAGCAGTGCGATTGTTAGATTAATTAATCGCTCAATCTTCCGAGACACCGTAAGCACCCTTCGCCGGTCGACGACGTCGAGCCAACACCTCAACGCCAGGTGCCATTCTGCGGCTTTGGATAAGAAAACCTGTATGCCCAATCATTCGCTGTTGAGGACGAACCGCTAACCCTTCATGATGCCAACCGCGGACCATAGTCTCTGAACTTTCAGGTTCAGTAAATCGACCATCCTCCTTCAGCGCTTCTGCGGTAGCTGATAATTGCGTCGTTGTTGCAACATAGGCCAGAAATACACCGCCTGGTCTCAAAGCTCGGGCGGCGATATCTACACACTCCCATGGAGCCAACATATCTAAGATGACCCGATCAAACTCTGATTCAAACGCTTGATCCTGAAGATCGCCCACAACAAGAGACCAATTCTCAGGTGCGGATTCAAAGTAGGCATCAACATTAGAACGGGCGTTATCTGCAAAATCAGATCTACGTTCAACAGAGTGAACCTTGCCAGATGGACCTGCAGCCCGCAGAAGTGAAATTGTTAGTGCTCCACTACCAACTCCAGCTTCCAGAACCCTGGCACCAGGATAGATATCTGCAACACCAACGATCATGGCTGCATCCTTCGGATAAACAATTGTCGCCCCTCGTGGCATCGTTAAAACATAATCAGCCAGGAGTGGTTTAAATGCAGTGAACTTCAAACCTGCTGTGGTGCTGACAACTGAGCCTTCGGGCATACCAATCAACTCATCATGGGTGATCCAACCTTTGTGGGTATGCCACTCTTTTCCAGGTGTGATGGTAAAGCTGTACAACTTTCCCTTTGGATCGGTCAATTGAATGCGATCACCGGCTCCGAAATACCCAAGATTAGACACG
>LIAM01000038.1 GCA_001438925.1 Actinobacteria bacterium BACL15 MAG-120619-bin91
TCGCCATCAAATACTCCCTCGGCTTTGAACCTTATCTTCTCACATCCAGTGACGTATCCTTGGTTCCATGGTTACCAATGAAGTGTTAGCTGTCGATTTAGGCCAATCAGGTGCACGGTTTCGGCAGGGAGATTTGTTAGTCACCAGTGATCGAGGCAAGTTAGCTGGTGAAAACCCTTTCCCAGCTTTGCGTGCAGTCTTTGAATCAACTCAGAAATTTTCAGCAGATCTTGTTGCACTCTCCTGTACTGGATTTTATGGCGTGGTATCAGAGCCACAAAAGTATCTGGAGCTGTGTTACCAATACTTTGGCACAACGCAGGTTGCCGTCATCGATGATGGCTTAGCTGGCTTTGTTGGTGCGCTTAATGGACGCAATGGCGTTGTGTTATCCGTCGGTGGTGGCGTTGTTGCAATTGGTGGACGCGAAGGTAAGTACTCACATCGCGATGGATTGGGCAATACTTTTGGTGATGAGGGCAGCGGATTTTGGCTAGGAAAGTTAGCGATTACTAAGGCGTTGGCGATAAGGCAAGGCCGTGGTGATGACCCCGAGATGGTGGATTACTTCGCCGATGAGATTGATGCTTACTTTGCTTTAGAGATTAGAAATAGTGTTGATGCGGTTAATCTTGCGACTAGGACAGCCAAGAAGGTCTTAGATGCTGCAGATGCGGGTATTTCGACTGCAACTGCAATTGTTGATGAGGGTGCATTTTTGCTTGGCCAAACCGTGGTTGCCGCTTGGTATGGATGCAACGGGAAAAAGGCAGATTCACCAGAGATTGTTATTCAGGGTGGTCCTGCACGAAATGCATCGTACTCAACCAAGATTGCTCTAGAGATAAATGCCAAACTACCTAACGCTGTCATTGTCGAATCAGCTGGTGACAACTTAGATGGGGCGACCTGGATTGCACAGAATATGCACAACGATGCGCCTCCCCTGCTGCTGTGGGCAAGGCGTTAACTTTGGATTGATAAAACAAAAATCTCTCTTCTCGCACTTTTGCTGTGTGAGAAGAGAGATATCAGTGGTAGCCCCGAAGGGATTCGAACCCTCGTAGCTGGCTTGAGAAGCCAGAGTCCTAGGCCGCTAGACGACGGGGCCACGATCCCTGTTTGGGAAAGATTTCCTAGAACAATATTAAGTTGTCCTAGCTCTTAATCTCTTAAAAGCTAGGTGTACTGCGCTGGGGTACCAGGACTCGAACCTAGACTTACTGAACCAGAATCAGCAGGGCTGCCAATTACCCCATACCCCAAGGCTGTGAAGCCTTGTACTGCAATGGCAAAGAATACCAGCGGTTTTAGAGCGCCAATCCCGCGTTAATGCGCAGTAAACAGGCCTCTTTACCCAGTAACTCCATTGATTCAAATAGTGGTGGAGAGATGGTGCTGCCGGTAGTCGCAATACGTAGCGCGGTAAAGGCGATACGAGGCTTCAGCGCCATCTCTTCAATTAAGGATGCGCGAAGCACAGCTTCGATATTTGTGTGAGTCCAATCAGAGACTGTCTCTAGCTCCTTAACTGAACGCTTCAGGATCTCTTTAGAGCCATCATCTGTAATCTTTGAAACCGATTCGGTATCTACCGCAAAGTTTGTAGTAAACAGGAACTTAAGCATCTTTGGAACCTCATTGAGCATGATGATGCGCTCCTGAATCAAAGGCAGAGCCTTCTTTACTAGTTCGATCTCAGCATCTGTTCCGGTGATGATATTGGCTTTAGTGAGAAATGGTAGTGACCACTTCAAGAACTCATCTAAAGTCAAGGCACGGATCTTGTCACCATTGATCGCTTCAAGCTTTTTCATATCAAAGCGTGCAGGTGATGAGTGAACCTTTTCAACGGTAAACATCTCGGTTAGTTGCTTCATGGTGATGTTCTCTAGATCATCTCCAGGAGACCAACCAAGTAGAGCTAAGTAGTTACAGATCGCCTCTGGCAAAAATCCCATCTCGCGATACCAGGCGATTGAAACCTCACCATTGCGCTTAGAAAGCTTTGCATTGTCCTGGCCCATGACAAATGGAAGGTGTGCAAATACTGGGTAATCCTCAGGCTTTACCCCCATCGCTTGGTACACGCGAATCTGGCGAGGAGTAGAGGAGAGTAGATCTTCTCCACGCAGTACGTGGGTGACCTTCATCAAGATGTCATCGACTGCAACGGCAAGTGTGTACAGAGGTGAGCCATCGGCACGGACCAATACAAAGTCGGGAACAAAGTTGTGATCAAAGGTGACATCTCCGCGAATTAAATCTGTAAAGGTGGTGTTTCCATCAGGCATACGCATGCGAACTACCGCTCCACGACCTTGCGCCTTATAGGCAGCGATCTGCGAATCTGTTAGATCACGGCAATGGCCGTTGTAGCCAGGTGCAACATTGGCTTTGCGTTGTGCCTCACGAACAGCTTCAAGCTCATCAGGTGAGCAGTAGCAGTGGTAAGCATCCTTTTGATCTAAAAACTTTTGTGCCCAGTGTGCGTAAATATCTAGACGTTGTGATTGTAGGTATGGACCGTTGTCGCCACCGACCTCTGGACCCTCATCCCAATCAAGGCCTAGCCACTTCAAAGTATCAATAGCTGCGTTGATGTACTCATCTGTAACGCGGGTTGTATCTGTGTCTTCAATACGGAATAAGAATGTTCCGCCTGTATGACGAGCATATGCCCAATCAAAGAGCGCGGTCCGGATATTTCCTACGTGCAGATCGCCAGTTGGAGATGGCGCGAAGCGAACCTTTACCCTCTTACTCATTACTTTGCACTGACCTTATTAGTTAGTTCGCCAAGACCTTCAATAGCCATTGTTGCCTTTTCACCAGCGACCATAGGGCCAATACCAGCAGGGGTTCCGGTCAAGATGATGTCACCTGGCAATAGGGTCATGACGCGAGAAACAAAGTTAATAATTGTTGGAACATCAAAGATCATGTCGCTGATCGAAGCCGACTGTTTTATCTGACCTGCAATTGTTGCGGTGATCTTTTGTGTGCCCGGAACAAAGTCGGTGTCAATCCATGGACCAATTGGGCAGAAGGTATCAAAGCCTTTGGCACGGGTCCACTGACCATCCTTCTTTTGAATATCACGTGCGGTTACATCATTTGCGATGGTGTAACCAAAGATCACATCGTTAACCCGTTCTACGGGCACATCTTTGCAAATTCTGCCGATCACAATTGCAAGCTCTGCCTCATGATCAATCCGCTCCGACATGTCGGGCCACACGATTGTGTCATTGGGGCCGATTACAGATGTGTTTGGCTTCAAGAAAATAATCGGTTCATCGGGAACAACCCCGCCCATTTCAGCTGCGTGATCGGCGTAGTTTTTGCCAACACAGACAACCTTTGACCTAGGAATAATTGGCGCTAATAGGCGAACCTTGTTGAGCTCGATCTTGGCTGCAGTCTTCTGGATCCCTGAATAAATCGGATCTCCGCTAATGATGCTGATGGTTGCATCATCCTCAAGGACTCCGAAGAGGGGGTCTTGGCCTAAGCCAGCATCAGGACCAGGGGTGAATCGAACAATGCGCATTGTTCAATTCTATCCTTACTCTGCGTCCTCAATCTCTTCTTCTAGCCGCTCAACCAAAACAGATGAGATTCTACGTCGTCGGCCTTGTGGGCGCTCTGAAGTAATTGCCCAGCCCTCCCACGAGATTGTAGATCCAGCGATAGGAACACGGCCTAGCTTCTGCGCCATTAATCCACCAACGCTATCGATATCTTCATAATCACTTTTTTCAATTTCGATCTTTAACTCACCAGCTAAATCTTCAATATGAAGGGTTGCTTTAGCGCGAGCCTTATCTGGAGAGAGCCATTCAAAATCCTCATCTCCATCATCAAACTCATCCTCAATCTCACCGACGATCTCTTCGATAATATCTTCGATTGTGATGATTCCTGCCGTTCCACCGTACTCATCGACAACAATTGCAAGGTGAATCTGATTCTTTTGCATATCTTTCAATAATTCATCGGCCATTTTGATCTCAGGAACAAAGTTTGCTGGACGCATATGCATCTCGACGCTCTCACTGTGCTCCGCCTCGTGGTGATCTAAGGCACGCTTTGCAAGATCCTTTACATAGACAATTCCAACGATGTTATCGATACTGTCACCAATAACTGGAATCCGTGAATAACCACTTCGAAGCGCAAGGGATAAACCTTGACGTAAGGTCTTGTCTTTTTCTACCCAGACCATGTCGGTGCGAGGAACCATAAGTTCACGAACTATGGTGTCGCCTAACTCAAATACCGAGTGAATCATCTCGTGCTCATCTGACTCTACGAGACCACGTTCATGTGCTTGATCTACGAGGTCGCGAAGCTCTGCTTCAGAGGTAAATGGACCAGAGCGAAAACCTTTACCTGGAGTCAAAGCATTTCCGACAGAGATAAGAATTTTGGTAACTGGACCCAGCAAGAAGGCCAAACCATAGGCCACGATGATTCCGTAACGGGCGTACTTATGTGGTTGCTGCTTTCCCAGTGTGCGAGGACCGACTCCGACAACGACATATGAAAGTACAACCATGATCGCCACAGTTAACGCCATCGCCTGGGCAGATGGATAGTTACGAAGCAAAATAACCGCTAACAAGACTGTTGCCGTGAACTCACACAGCTTTCGAACAAGCAGAATTACATTCAGGTACCGCGCAGGTTGAGCGCTGTACTTGCGAAGTAAGGCTCCTCCTCGCTTGCCTTCGAGCTCATCAATAACAACGCGAGAGATCGATGTAAGTGCCGACTCACTGGCTGCTAAAAATCCTGCAAATATAAGCAGAAGTATGATGCTAACTATTGCGATCGGACTCATGATCTCTTTTCCCACTCGGTGACTATTTTTTCCTGTAATTCAAACATAACCTTCTCCTCAGCTTTGTCAGCATGGTCATAACCAATAATGTGAAGCAAACCATGTGTAGCCAAGATGTAGATCTCATGTTCCGTTGAATGACCTTGATTTAAAGCTTGTGCAGCTGCAACTACTGGACTAATGACGATATCTCCAAGTGTTACCGCTTCACCTGGCTCTTCAGGCATATCCATTGGAAATGAGAGAACATCGGTTGTTCCTGGCTCATCCATCCACTTGATATGTAGCTCGGTCATGTAATCATCTTCAACGAAGGCGATATTTAAATCACATTCAGGGTTCAGATCTAACGCATTCATAGCGTGTGTCATCAGGGATGTCATTTCAGTTGTTGGAACTAACTGCCCTGAAGTATTGGTAACTTCAATTGTCATTTATGGCCGAATCGGACGCAATGCTTGTCGTTGTTCATCAAATCTGTCATAGGCCCTGACGATGTCACCGATCAAGCGGTGACGCACAACATCCTCGGCGGTTAGCTCTAGGAATGCGATGTCATCAATATCCTTCAAGATATCTCTAATGACGCGAAGCCCTGAGCTTTGACCACTTGGTAGATCGATCTGGGTGACATCACCTGTTATGACCATCTTTGAGCCAAAGCCAAGACGGGTGAGGAACATCTTCATCTGCTCAGGTGTTGTGTTTTGTGCCTCATCCAAAATAACAAATGCATCATTTAGTGTGCGACCACGCATGAATGCAAGTGGAGCAACCTCAATGACACCGGTCTGCATAAGACGTGGAATCGAATCGATATCAATCATGTCATGCAGCGCATCAAATAATGGACGCAGGTAAGGATCGATCTTCTCGCTTAAAGTTCCGGGTAAGAAACCAAGGTGCTCCCCCGCCTCTACCGCTGGGCGGGTCAGGATAATTCTGTTGATCTTCTTGGCATTTAATGCAGCAACAGCCATCGCCATCGCAAGGTATGTCTTACCTGTACCTGCAGGGCCAATTCCAAAGGTAATTGTGTGATCCTCAATCGCATCAACGTAGCGCTTTTGATTTGCAGTCTTTGGGCGAATTGTTCGTCCACGATTGCTAACGATGTTAAGGGACATAACTTCAGCTGGATGATCAACTGGCTTGTGCTCCAACATTTCAATAGCACGGGTCACAGCATCCACATTTAAGATATTTCCACTGCGAATAACGACCATCAACTCGTTGAAGAGATTTTCAAGCTTGGCACAATCTGCGTGTGGGCCCCTCAGAGTTATTTCATTTCCACGAACGGTGATGTTGACCGAAGGAAAGGCGGCTTCGATTGTTGTTAAATTGTCATCATGCGGACCAACAACAGCAACCATCGGAATGGCGGTAGGTACGGTGATTAGCGTTCGCTCCATATAAGGATAAATCTATCTTTAACCGGGTGGCCATGCCATTGGGCGGCCACCCAATAGATGTAGATGAGCGTGGAAAACACTCTGCCCAGCCTCAGCACCGGTGTTAAACACGGTTCGGTACCCATTAAGGCCCCGTTCCGTCGCGATCTGGTCAGCGGCTAAAAACAACTCTGCGGTGATGGTCGCGCTATTGCGTGCAACACCTGCAGCGTTTTCTGTATGCAATGTAGGAATCAATAATACATGTGTAGGTGCTTGTGGGTTGAGATCATTGAATGCAACCACATTCTCATTGCGAAAAACGATCTCAGCAGGGATGTGGCCTTCAATAATCTTACAAAAAATACAGTTGGGATCTAAGGCCACGTAATTACCATACCCTCAAAAGTGCAGAAACCGCTGATACCGCTGCGATTCCTGCATGTGCAGATCGAAGTATTGGACGTCCCATGAGCGCAACCTTTGCTCCCGCCGACTCAAAGGCGGCAAGCTCTTCATCACTTATCCCACCTTCTGGGCCAATAATGATCAACAAGGTTTGCACATTGTGTGAGGAGATTTGATCAGACAATTTATGTGATGCGCTTTCATGAAAAACGATTGCAAGATCACTTAACTTAATCGCTTCACAGATCTGCGCCGTAGTTGCAAGCTCTAAAACTTGCGGAATTCTAAATCGTCGTGACTGCTTGCTTGCCTCACGAGCGGTAATTGCAAACTTATCTGTGCCCTTACCAATACTGCGACTTGCTGACCACGGAACAATACGATCAACACCAGACTCGGTTAAAAGCTCAATCGCCTCTTTAGAACGATCTCCCTTGGGTAGGGCTTGAACAACTGTAATAAAAGTTGGCAAAGCTTCTTGATAACCAGAATTCATAACCTGAACCTGCATAGATCTCTTTGAAACTTCAATCGCCTTTACCTGTGACCAGGCACCATTGCCATCACTGAGCATAAATTCAGCACCTGCTTGCATCCGCAAAACACGAATTGCATGATTGGCATCTTCATTTGCAAATTGGTAGGTGCAACCAACAGTTGTTGGCAGATCATCCACAAAAAAGAGTGTAAACATTACTTGTTGAATACTCCCTTAAGTTTGCTGAAGATCGATCCATCCTGACCCTTTACGTGGGCATCACTGGATTTTTCTCCACGTAGATCTGCAAATTTACGCAGCAGGGCTTCTTCCTCTTTGTTAAGTTTTGTCGGTATATGTACCTCAACATGAATAATTAAGTCACCACGGTCTCCACGTCGCAATCGGGTCATTCCCTTGCCCTTGATAACAACAGGGGTCCCGCTCTGTGTGCCCGGCTTTATCTGTACATCTACCGGTCCATCAAGTGATTCAACGGTAACTGTTGTACCCAGTGAAGCTGCCACCATGCTGATGTCAATCTGCATATGCAGAGTGTCACCATCACGTACTAAGTACTCGTGGCGCTCTTCAACAATTTCAACATATAAGTCACCAGCAGGACCGCCACCTGCGCCAACTTCACCGCGGCCCGACATTTGAATTCTGTTTCCGGTCTCAACACCAGCCGGAATCTTTACATCAATTGTTTGACGGCTTCGAACACGTCCTTCACCGGCACATTCGCGACAAGGGCTCTTAATGACGCTGCCATATCCCTGGCATGCATTACATGGACGTGATGTCATCACCTGGCCGATAACTGAACGAACTACCTGTTGAGTTTCACCTCGACCCTTACATGACAGACACATCTCTGGATGATCACCATCTTGGCAACCAGTACCGGTGCACTTGGGACACACAACCGCAGAATCAACTGTAATTTCACGCTCTGTTCCAAAGCATGCTTCATTGAGATCTACTTGAATACGAATCAGTGAGTCTTGGCCTGCACGTGTGCGTGGTCGTGGACC
>LIAM01000039.1 GCA_001438925.1 Actinobacteria bacterium BACL15 MAG-120619-bin91
GCGGTGGAATCGATCCTAAGAAGTCACTGTGGGAGGTTGTCTCAGATGGCAACGACTTTATTAAGGTCGGACAAGTTGAAATGCCATCACGTGCCTATGTTTCCTGCTTTGGCTTCAAGGGGCCAGATCAACAAAAAGCTGCTGGAATTCTTTCAGGTGGAGAACGTAACCGACTGAACTTGGCGCTAACCCTTAAGCAAGGCGGAAACTTATTGCTCCTGGATGAGCCAACAAATGATCTTGATGTTGAAACCTTGGGATCACTTGAAAATGCGCTCCTTGAATTTCCGGGATGCGCGGTCGTAATCTCCCACGATCGTTGGTTCCTTGACCGTGTAGCAACACATATTTTGGCTTACGAGGGCGATGCTAAGTGGTTCTGGTTTGAAGGAAACTTTGAAAGTTATGAAGCTAACAAGATTGAGCGCTTAGGATCTGAGGCATCTCGCCCACATCGCATGACATACCGAAAGTTAACTCGTTAATGAGATTTCAAAATAAGCAGTATGTGCGTTGGGGCGATCTAGATGCTTTTGGTCATGTAAATAACGCCACCTATTTGATCTATGCACAAGAGGCACGTTTTGCCTGGTCCAAGATGATCGAGATGGTTGTTGCTCGTGCCGAAGTTGATTTCATTGCACCTATCTACACCGGTGATATTTACATCGATGTAGAGATCTGGGTCAACAAGATCGGCAACTCTTCCTTTGGGCTTACCTATGAAATTAAAAATGGTCAGGAACTACTTGCTCGGATCAAAACGGTACAGGTAACTGTTTCGCTAGAGACAAAGAAATCAAGGCCGATCAATGATGCTGAGCGTGATTTCCTCACTAAATACCTTGAAGAGGAGAAGTAACAATGGCACAGATCGCTTCACGCGCAGAGCGTCCTTGGTGGAGAGATGCGGTTACCTACCAGATCTATCCACGTTCATTTGCTGATTCAAATGGGGATGGCATCGGCGATGTAGAAGGTATTCGTTCCCGTCTTCCTTACTTGAAGTCTTTAGGAATTGATGCGATTTGGATTTCGCCTTGGTATCCATCTCCACAACATGATCATGGCTATGACGTCTCTGATTACATGGATATCGAACCTGATTATGGAACTCTGGCTCAAGCAGAGCAGTTGATTAAAGATGCTCATGATTGTGGAATTAAATTAATTGTGGACATTGTTCCTAACCACACCTCAAGTGATCACAAGTGGTTTAAGGAAGCGATGGCTGCAAAGCCAGGATCAAAGGAACGTGATCGTTACATGTTCCGTGATGGCAAGGGGCCTAATGGAGATCTTCCACCAAACAACTGGGAGGCTGTCTTCGGTGGTCCTGCCTGGGAGCGTATTATCGAAGCTGATGGAAAGCCTGGTCAGTGGTATTTACACCTTTTTGCAGTTGAACAACCAGATTTGAATTGGGAAAACCCCGAAGTACGTAAACATCTTGAAGATGTTTTGAAGTTTTGGCTAGATCGTGGTGTTGATGGATTCCGCATCGATGTTGCCCACGGAATGGTTAAAGAGGCAGGATTGCCAGATATTAGAAAGGATCCAGCAGCATCAATGCTTGGAACTGAGCACAAGCCTTTCTGGGATCAAGAGGGTGTGCATGAGATCTATCGTTCATGGCGCAAGATTTTTGATTCATACTCAGGAGATCGCATGGCTGTTGCAGAGGCGTGGGTAAGCCCAGCATCACGCATCGCCCGTTATGTACGTTCAGATGAGCTTCAGAACTCTTTTAACTTTGAGATGCTCACAACCTTGTGGGATGCAGCGGAGATTCGAAAGAAGATTGATAACTCAATCGATGCTTTAGCTGAAGTTGGTGCTCCAACTTCGTGGGTATTTAACAACCACGATGTTGTGCGTTCAGTAGATCGCTTAGATCTAGGACTAACAAATCATGGTGATACAACCCTGTCTCGCCAAGGTGATCCAAGCAAGCTCAATATTGCACGTGGAACATTGCGCGCTCGCAGTGCAACTTTGATGACCTTGGCGCTACCTGGTGGAACTTATCTGTACCAGGGTGAGGAGTTAGCGGTCCCAGAGGTTCGTGATATTCCAGAGGATCGTTTAACCGATCCACGATGGAAGATGAGTGGTTATCAAGATCGCGGTCGCGATGGATGTCGTGTTCCAATTCCTTGGTCATCTGATCCCAAGGGTGCATTTGGTTTTTCGACAAATGATTCTTTAAAGCCTGATCAGGCTTGGTTGCCACAATCATCATGGTGGGGTCAGTACTCAGTAGATAGCCAAGATGGTGTTGAGGGTTCAACACTTTCAATGTACCGCGAAGCGTTGGCGCTGCGAAAGCAGGAGCCAGGACTTGGTGATGGTCCAATGGAGTGGATTGAAGCGGGTAAGAATGTTGTTGCATTTGAGCGTCCTGGAGATTTTGCCTGCTACATCAACTTTGGTGCACCAATTCAACTTCCAAGAAATAGTCAGATATTGGTTGCTAGTGGTCCTGTAACTGGACACACATTGCCAACCGATACAGCTGTTTGGTTGCGACTGGTTCCTTAATGCCTAATACAGCGCTGCAACACAAAGTTGTTAGGACTTTGGCTACAGCACAGGTTTTAAGTGGGGTCGGCGTTGCTGGCACAGTTGCGGCAGGATCCTTACTTGTATCTTCTATTACAAACTCTGAAACCCTTGCAGGGTTGGCCCAGACCAGCGCTGTCCTTGGCGCTGCAGCACTTGCTCTACCATTGGCACGTTTGACCGGGCGTGGTGGGCGCAGATTAGCTTTATCAGTTGGTTACACCGCAGGTGTGATCGGTTCACTCTTAGCAATTCTTGGTGGATCACAGCGCAATATTTTCTTAATGCTCATGGGAACTTTCCTAGTTGGAGCAGCTGCTGCTGCAGGGTATCAAGCACGGTTTGCTGCGATTGATTTAGCAACAGATCAAAGTAGAGCAAAGCAACTCTCATTTGTTGTGTGGGGTTCAACGATTGGGGCGGTTACAGGACCAAACTTAATGCAACCTTCAGGCAATCTCGCTGAAAACCTTGGGTTACCTCGCTTAGTTGGCCCCTACCTCATTTCAGCGGTGACTTTGGCGTTAGCGGCGGTTGTTATCGCAATCTTTCTAAGACCCGACCCATACCTGGTTGCAAATAGAGAGAGCCTCAAGCAAAAGCACAAAGGTTCGACCAAGAAAGCTTTAGCCCATATTAGAAATAATCCGAAAGCACTTTTTGCAATCCTTTCAATTGCTATCGGCCATGTCGCAATGGTCTCTGTAATGGTGATGACACCAGTGCATATGGCTCATGTTGATGTAACTCTTACAATTATTGGTTTAGTCATCAGTATTCACGTATTAGGTATGTACGCCTTTTCTCCACTTGTTGGCGCGCTCAGCGATCGCTTTGGCCGTGTTCGAGTAATCCAAATCGGAGCGATTACCCTTTTACTATCAACAGTAATTTCAGGGTTTGCGCGTGCAGATGATGCCTACACATTGGGGCTTGGACTGTTTTTACTGGGGTTGGGATGGTCTTGTACCTTGATCGCAGGATCAGCATTTCTTTCAGAGAGTGTAGAGCCAACATTTAAAGCATCATCTCAGGGGGCAAGTGATTTGGTTATGAACCTTGCAGGTGCTGGTGGGGGAGCACTAGCTGGAGTAATTATCGGAACACTTAGCTATGGCTGGCTTTGTTTTGCCGCCGCAATACCTGTGACAGCGCTGGGCCTTATGTCTCTCAAATTTAAATCCACACCGCAATCAAGTGATGACAGTATTGTTCTTCAGTGAGTACTTTTTATGAACAGGTAGGCGGAGAAAAGTTCTTCGCTGACTTAGTTTCACAGTTTTATGCCGTCGTCGCGACAGATCCAATCTTGCGCCCGATGTACCCTGAAAGTGATATGAAGGGTGCTGCGCAACGGTTGCAATGGTTTTTAGAGCAGTATTGGGGCGGACCAAGCACATATCAAGAAAATCGTGGTCATCCTCGGCTTCGTATGCGTCATGCACAATTTCTGATTACTACTGAAGCTCGCGATGCATGGCTCAATGCAATGCATCAAGCGGTAGCTGGAGTTGAGATTGATCCAGAGCTGAAGGGCGAGCTGTGGGGTTATCTAGAGATGGCAGCTAATTCAATGGTTAATCAACCAGATTGAGATTGATTTCCAACCTTAAGAATTTCACCATTGCGTAAGTACCACAGAGTTCCTTGACCATCACGAACAGTAGTAACTCGCAGACCAACCTTTTCGACAACACCTTCCACCTCTAAAACTGAAACGGTATCGCCAACTCCGTACTGATCTTCAATCAGCATAAAGATTCCAGATAAAATATCGCGAACCAAGGTCTGTGCACCAAGACCTAACGCAACACCGACGATACCGGCGGATGCGATCAGCGGTCCTAAATCAAAACCAAACTCACCAAGTGCCATCGCCGTTGCGACTATCCATGTTGTCGATTTAAGGGTTGCCGACAAGACTCCACCAATTGTGCTGGCACGCTCTCTTTGACGGGCAACGATGTTGCGCGGTCCAGGGACCAAATCAGCTGAGGCTAGTTTCTGCATAGCTCGAGCTATAGCGCGAGAGCCGAAGTATTGAATCAGGACCGCGGCAAACAGGATGGTCAGCACTCGAAGGGGAGTGCCAGCCATCCAGTCCAGGAGTTCACGCACAGAGTTACTCATAATCTCCAGACCTTATCCAAATTGTCACCTAAATACCGCTCTTCAATACCCACGCGGTCGGGTGTTTTGAGGCAAGATAAACCAATCGGCGCGAGCCACGCGCCAGATCGGGAGCGATTTATGTCGCGCACACTAGTTCTCAATGCCACCTATGAACCATTAGGTGTCATAACAGATCGTCGTGCGCTCATTTTGGTTCTTAATCATCGAGCAACAATGGTTGAAGATTCAGGTGATGTTTTACGTTTTTCCGGAGGCGAGATTTCATTGCCCTCTGTAGTTCGTCTCAATAAGTTTGTTCGAATTCCATATCGTCATTCTGTTCCATTATCTCGTCGTGCAATCTTTGCTCGCGATGGTGGACGTTGTGTTTACTGTTCAGCACCAGCGACCTCAATCGACCATGTGATTCCTCGAAGTCGTGGCGGTGGCCACAACTGGGAGAATGTGGTTTCAGCCTGCCACAAGTGCAATCACTTAAAGGCAGATAAACAGTTGAAAGAGTTGGGGTGGCGATTGCGCACACTTCCGCGAGAGCCAGTTGGCGCTGCATGGAGAATTCTTGGAACAGGTCGCACAGATCACAGGTGGCTGCAGTATCTAGAGCCATTTGGTGTGGCTGCGGCTACCGCATAAGTAAATTACACTTTACCTATGAGTAGAAATGAAGGACCAATTGTCGAGCTTCCAGGGATTTCAGTAATTGAAACCGTGGTCACATTCTTTGTAATTCCGACGGTGATGTTTGTTGTGATTTCAGTTCTTGCTTATGCGATGTCAAAGCCGAGAACAGCTAAGACATCAACACTTACAACAATCGAGTAATTAGCGATCTAGCGCTTGAACCTTCAGGGCACGGATTAATCCATCCTGAGACTCTTTAACAAGTTTACGGAGCACAACTGGTGAATCTTTTCCAGCACCGCTTAGCCATGCATTAGTCGCATCAACCGTTGATTGCTTCACAATCCATGTTGGATAGAAACCAGTTACATACTTGGCAGCACCCTCATATGACTTGGATTCCCAAGCGTTGATGAGGTTATCAAAGTACAGATTCACAAATGGCTCCAAAAGATTTCGCTGAATAGGGCGCTGAAATCCAGCGATCAACGCACTTCTAATCGATGTCACGATGTCCTCATTGAGAACCTTGTTAAAGGCGTACGCCTTTGCCTCATGGTTTGGCATAGCTGCTAAGCAGGTTTCGAAGGCGATATTTCCAGTGGTTGTGTTGTCCTCGGCAAGTTCGGCATCAAGTTCTGTCTTAGTTACCGCTCCACGCTCGGTGAGAGCGGTGAGGAAGAACCAACGAAGATCGGTATCAACCTTTAGCCCTGCAACTTTGCCATTGAGAAGCTCCCGGATCTTTGCACCTTGATCTACTGTTTGAGCATTGTTTGCAAATGCACGCGAGATCAGTAATTGAAGATCGCTACCAGCAGATGCTTTCTGCAGTAGCGTCCACAAACCAGCGGCAAGCTTCTCACGGTATGAATCACGATGTGAATCCTGTGAGTATGCCTCCACCGATGTATTCAACTGCATTAATACAATGCTTACGATCGCGTCATCGGTTTCGCCGGCAAGGCCGTTGAGTGCAATTTCGATGAAATCTGCTGAAGATATCTCGGCATCTCGATGCATATCCCAGATAGAAGCCCAGCACAGTGCGCGGGCTAATGCATCATCAAACTTACCTAGATGAGTCTTGAGAGTTGCAATGGAGCGTTCATCAAAGCGCAGCTTTGCATATGAAAGGTCGCGATCATTGATCAGCAGTAGATCTGCAACCTTTTCACCTGCAAGCTCTGACACAACAGTTGCTGCACCAGCAACATCTAGTTCTACGCTTTTGCGAAGATGTAATGAATCTCCACTGATGTCATATAAACCAACCGCTAAACGATGGGGGCGAAGTTCCTTAGAGCCTTCAGGAACGAGTGGTGCCTCTTGGTTAATAGTGACCTTCTTGTAGACATCGCCATCAATTTCAAGGGATGGTCGCAATGTGTTTACGCCCGCAGTTTGTAGCCATGTGCTTACCCAGCTATCTAGTTTGCGACCGCTTGATGCCTCTAACTCGACTAGAAGATCTTCGAGAGTTGTATTTCCCCACGCATGCTTTGCAAAGTACTTTTGAAGAGCTGCGATAAATTGTGGACGTCCAACATGTGCAACCAATTGGTGCAGCACCGATGCTCCCTTTGCATATGTGATTCCATCAAAGTTAGCGTTAACCGCCTCCATATCAATCATGTCAGCGATGATTGGGTGGGTAGATGAGAGTTGATCTTGACGGTATGCCCAGTTCTTTCGAGCAGAGTTGAACTCAGACCACGCACCCTTGAAACGTGTTGCCTCAGATAGCGCTAAGTATGAAGACCATTCAGCAAATGATTCATTGAGCCAGAGATCATCCCACCATGACATCGTGACCATGTCACCAAACCACATGTGCGCCATCTCGTGAAGGATCGTGTTTGCACGTGAAAGGTAAGCCTTATCTGGCATATGGCTACGGAATACCAAAACATCCTCACGGAAGGTAATTGCGCCTGCGTTTTCCATGGCACCAAAGTTAAAGTCAACTACAGCGATTTGGTCGTACTTTTCAAATGGATAGGCCAAACCAAATGTCTTTTCAAAGTACTCAAAACCTTGCTTGGTAATTAAGAAGATATCTTCGGGATCTAGGTACTGCATCATCGACTTACGGCAATAAATTCCTAGTGGAATCTCCTTTTGACCCTTGTAAACATCATGAACAGATGAGTAAGGACCAGCGATTAAGGCATCTAGATAGGTAGCGATACGTGGAGTTGTTGAGAACTTCCATTCAACGAGATCGCCCTTTGCCACCTTTGATTCAACTGGGTTGTTTGAAACCGCTGCCCAATGTCCCGGTGTTGTAACTGTTAATGAAAATGTTGCCTTCAGCGCCGGCTGATCAAAGCAAGGGAACATATTGCGAATGTGCGCGGTCTCGCCTTGCGAATACAAGTAGACCTCTCCATCAGATGGATCAACTGATCGCTGCAAACCCTCACCTGATTTTGAATACTCAGCTTCAATCTCAATCACCAAGAGATTATCTGCCGCTAAATTTGTTAGGAAAATACTCTCGCCATCAAAGTTGCTGGTATCTACCGCAACACCGTTTAGGGTTGCACTTATTACTGAGCGCCCAACAGCATCAATAAATGTAGAGAAGCCAGGCTTGTTACATGTGAAGGAAACCTCAGATTTTGAGTAAAAGGTTTCCTCGCCCTTTGTTACATCGAGGGTGACCACATAACTATTTACATAGAGATGATCGGCACGCTCTTTTGCTTCCGCACGGCTCAAATTTAGACCTGGCACTTGTTGACTCCCTCAGTGATTTTGTAGGTTCTTATCCAACCATGACACAGTTGCCCCATGGAA
>LIAM01000040.1 GCA_001438925.1 Actinobacteria bacterium BACL15 MAG-120619-bin91
GATGTCAGGAGACATCTTTCAATCATGTGGGGGACTAGTACTCATGAATGGCAGTTAATCGCTAAGTATGAGATTCCAGCAGCTCTACCCATTCAAAGTGTGGGCCGCGAGTTAACGCAATCGGTAAAAATCTCCGATAGTTTGTATGTCGTAGGTGATCATCGAGCGGTTCCATCACAGCAGGGTGCTTTATTTTCAGGAAGACTAGCCGCTGAATTAATCCTTAACTAGTTGAGAGAGCGCCTCTGAGATGTGTGGGTAATCCCATGTAAATCCCGCTTCCTGCAACACCTGCGGAATCACTCGTTTTGATCCTAAGATTTCAGATGAAAAACCTCCCAATGCAATTTTCAATGCGATCGCTGGAGCAGGAAAGAGCGCAGGTCGGTGCATCGCACGAGCAAGGGCTGCGGTAAATTGTTGATTGGTAACAGGATTGGGTGAGGTGAGGTTTACAGGACCGGAGATTTTATTCTCGAGAAGGAACTCAATAGCTCGTATGTGATCATGCAAGGTAATCCAGGACCACCACTGCTTACCGTTGCCCAGTTTTCCACCAAGACCTAAGCGAAAGAGCGGCACCATTCGTCCTAGTGCACCACCTGTTGGATCCAGGACTAAGCCTGTGCGAATCTTTACGGTGCGAACATCACCAGCAAGATCTGCAGCAGCCTCCCACTCTCGGCATACAGCTGCAAGGAAATCATCGCCAACACGATCACTTTCAATAACGGCGCGATTGCCGCTCTCGCCATACCAACCAATCGCAGATGCTGAGATGAACACTTGTGGCTTTAACTCCGCAACAGCCTTTGCGATTGCTGTGGTACCTAGCAGGCGCGAGTTAAGAATCTCACTCTTGTATTTTTTACTCCAACGCTTATCGCCAACCCCGACACCTGCTAAATGGATAATCGCATCAACGCCACGCAATGGTTCCAGATCTACAAATCCAGATTGTGGATCCCACTGCACCTCATCTGAACCAACTGGAGCGCGACGGACCAAGCGCTGAACGGTGTGACCCTCTGCTTTTAGGTGCCCGACTAACGCTGTTCCGATTAAACCGGAGGCACCAGTGATTGCAATGCGCTGATGAACTGACATGAAACTTTAGAGACCTAAATCAGATTCAAAGGCGCCACCTTCGAGGCGCTCCTTCAAGGTAAGGAGGAATCGTGCAGCATCTGCACCGTCTACGATTCGGTGGTCATATGACAAAGCGAGGTAAACCATTGAGCGGATCGCCATAGTTTCACCACCATCCTCACCTCGGACAACCATTGGACGCTTGACTATCGCGCCAAGTCCAAGGATCGCAACCTGAGGTTGATTAATAATCGGAGTATCAAACAAAGCTCCACGACTTCCAGTGTTTGTAAGTGTGAATGTTCCACCACCTAACTCGTCTGGAGTGACCTTGTTATCTCGGGTACGAGCTGCAAGATCTGAAATTTTGCGAGCGATGCCGCCCATATTGAGATCTCCAGCATTTGCAATTACGGGAACTAAGAGTCCGCGCTCTGTATCGACTGCGATGCCGAGGTGTTCAGTACCGTGATAAGTAATCTGGTCACCTTCAACTGATGAGTTAAGAACTGGGTGTTGCTTCAAAGCCTCACACACAGCCACGGCAAAGAATGGAAGGAATGAAAGTTTTACACCTTCACGTGATTCAAAACTTGCCTTCGCGCGATCGCGCAGACGTGCAATCTTTGTAACATCGACTTCAACAACTGTTGTTAGTTGCGCACTGACCTGAAGTGATTCGACCATCCGTGCAGCAATAACTTTGCGAAGACGTGACATTGTCACCGTTGTTCCGCGCAATGGAGAAACTGCCACAACCGCAGGCTTAGCTGCAGATGGGGTTGATGCAACTGCAACTGAAGCTACAGGTGCTGCAGGACGTGCTAACGCCTCGACATCCTCACGACGAATTCTTCCGCCAATTCCTGTTCCCTTAACCTGAGACAGGTTTATGCCTAGCTCTGATGCAAGTTTGCGAACTAGAGGAGTGACATAAGCATCTGCTGGCTGTGAAACTGGTGCCGCTGGTGCAACAGATGCAGGCGGTGGTGTGACTGGTGCCGAAACACGTGGTGCGGCAACTACTGGTGCAGGAGGTGGAGTTGGTACCGTCACAGCAGGTGACACTGGTTGGGCTGGAACCTGTGCCACCGGAGTGGAAATCACAGCCGCGGACACACCAGCAGCGCCGATTAATCCAAGACGAGCACCAACTGCAACCGTTGTATCCACTGCAACATCAATGGCAAGAAGAGTTCCAGCAACTGGAGATGGAATTTCAGTATCAACCTTGTCGGTAGAAACTTCTAGAAGTGCTTCATCAACTGCAATTGAGTCTCCGACATTTTTCAGCCAACGTGTAACCGTTCCTTCAGAGACACTCTCGCCAAGTGCAGGCATTGTGATGACAGTTCCCGCGCTCGTTGCAACTGGAGAAGCTGGTGCAGCAGGTGCTGGAGGAGGAGTAACAGGTGCTGGTGTTTCAACCACAGCGTCTGGAGTTGCTGGCTGGGCTGGAACCTGTGCCACCTGAACGGGAGCACTTGCTTCGGACGCATCCACAATAATTGCAAGCTCTGCTCCCACTGGAACGGTCTGATCAATCTGCACAACAATCTTTTGGAGAGTTCCTGAAACAGGTGATGGGATCTCTGTATCAACCTTGTCGGTTGAAACTTCTAGGAGTGGCTCATCAACATTGACGTGATCGCCTTCAGCCTTTAACCAACGAGTGACCGTGCCTTCGCTAACGCTTTCGCCAAGTGCTGGCATCGTTACTGAGAATGTCATCTATTTCTCTCCTTGGTTATCCGTGTGCGTGAAGCGGTTTGCCTGCAAGTGCCATATGAGCTTCGCCCATCGCCTCTGACAGTGTCGGGTGTGCATGAATCAAAGGAGCAACATCACTTGCGCGAGCCTCCCAGTTGTAGATTAATTCTGCTTCAGCAAGAAGTTCTCCGACTCGTGCACCAACCATATGGATGCCAAGAACAGGACCATCCTTTTGCGACACTAGTTTGATGGAACCTGCTGTGTTAAGAATTTGAGCCTTTCCATTTCCTGCAAGGTCATAGCTAAGTTCAACTACCTCATGACCACGCTTTTTCGCCTCTGCAGTTGTTAAACCAACTGATGCGACCTCAGGATCTGAATATGTAACACGTGGAATACCGTCGTAATTGATGGCGCGAGGGTTTAATCCCGCGATCTCTTCAGCCACCAAAATACCTTCTGCAAAACCTACGTGGGCTAGCTGTAAGGTTGGGATCAAATCTCCAACCGCCCAGATACCCGGTACGTTGGTACGGCACTTGTCATCGACAAGTACATAGCCGCGATCCATAGCAACCCCTTGCTCTTCATACCCAAGGTTTGCCGAAACGGGACCGCGTCCAACTGAGACCATAAGAATCTCTGCGGTAAATGTCTTTCCATCTTCAAGTGTCACAGTCACACCATCTGCACTCTTAGTCGCAGATTTAAATCGAACTCCTAATTCAAAGTTAATCCCGCGCTTGCGGAAGGCACGCTCTAACTGCTTGCTTGATGATTCATCTTCAAGGGCGATCAGGTGAGGTAGGCCTTCAATAATCGTTACCTCAGAGCCAAAAGATTTCCATACAGATGCAAACTCACAACCAATAACTCCGCCACCAAGAACGATCACACTCTTTGGAACATATGACATTTTGGTGCCATGGTCTGAAGTAATTATCTTCTCGCCATCGATCTCTAGACCTGGAAGTGTCTTTGCATAAGAACCGGTAGCAAGAATTACATTCTTACCGGTGTAGCGGGTTCCATTTACCTCGACAGAATCCTTGGAAACCAACTTTCCATAGCCTTCAATGTAGGTAATGTTTCGAGACTTCACTAAACCTGACAAACCCTTATGCAGTTTGTTAATCACGCCATCTTTATAGGAGTTAACTCCAGCCATATCCATGCCATCAAAGGTTGACTTCACTCCAAAGTGTGAACCCTCGCGTGCGCCATCTGCGATCTCAGCGGCGTGCAACAACGCCTTTGTTGGGATACATCCACGGTGTAAGCATGTGCCGCCGACCTTGTCCGCTTCGATTAAGGCCACGCTCAAGCCCAGCTGCGCGCCACGAAGAGCTGCGGCGTAACCACCGCTGCCTCCACCGAGGATTACCAGATCAAATTGAGACACTCAACAGCTCCCTCCAAATACCCATACGGGTTATGTGCCTATCTTGCCCCAAACAGGGGCAAAGTTCCCAATGCGCGGGGAGGGGCTACCCCTGTTCGGCCAAGGTCACAAGTGAGCGCAGGGAGATGCCCGTTCCGCCCACTGGTGTGTAGCCATGAGGCTTAGCCTCGTTGTAAGCAGGGCCTGCAATATCTAAGTGAAGCCATGGCATATCTGCGGCAACAAAATCCTTCAAGAACAGACCGGCAACCAGCATTCCTCCCATTCGATCTCCAATATTGGCAAGATCTGCAACTGGTGAATCTAATGAGGCCCGTAGCTCTTCAGGCAGTGGCATCGGCCAGAACTGTTCTCCACTCAAAGCGGTGACCTTCAAAAAGGCATCACTGAAATCGGGATTGTTTGTCATGACCGCGCTAGTGCGAGTTCCTAATGCAACTACTTGGGCTCCGGTCAAAGTAGCAACATCGACAATTCCATCCAACTTATTTTTTGAGCTCTGTGCCTTCATTAAGGCATCGGCCAAAACCAATCGACCTTCAGCATCTGGATTGAGAACCTCCACCGTCTTTCCGCCAAAGATTGTGATGATGTCGCTTGGGCGGGTTGCTGTATCACTCGGCATATTTTCAGCCAACGGCGCCCAGGCATCAATTGCTACATTCAACTTCAATTCAGCGATTGCAACCACAGCGGCGCTAACAGCGGCAGCACCACTCATATCTGATTTCATCGCTTCCATACCGGCCGCGGGCTTCAGCGCCAAACCACCGGTGTCAAAGGTGATTCCCTTTCCAATATACGCATAACGCTTTGCCGCTTTGCTCTTTGGTGTGTAAGAGATGTGAAGCAGGCGTGGAGGATTGGCAGAGCCTTGTCCAACACCAATAATTCCACCAAAGCCCTGAGATTTAAGTTGTTTCTCATCCCAGATCGAAACCTTTAAACCAGCTTTCGCGCCACCGGCAGCTTTTACAACCGCGGCCATCTTCTTGGTAAATGAATCAGGTGTTAAGTGACTCGGTGGTGTATTAATCAAATCTCTCACTAAGTATGTGTACTTGGCAACGATAGCTGCTCGTGATACCGCCGCTTTTGCATCTGTTGTCGACGCTAACTTTGAATGAATGGTGATCACCTTGAGTGGTGCCTTGAAATCGGCCTTTGTTGAACCGCGAAACTCAGTAAATGAATACGCTCCAAGTGCAGCACCTTCAGCAACCGCTGCAACTTCGGCAAGGGATTTGGCCGGTAGTGAGAAGGTCGCTGAGGCCGTGCCTGCAAGTGCCCGCGATGCAGCACCTGCTGCTCTGCGAAGAGTTTCGTGTGAGTACTGTGAAGATTTAGCACCTAGACCGGTGAAGACCAACATGCGAACATGAGTTCCGGGCACCTTAATAACCTCATCAGCCTTTCCAGTTGCACCCATCTCTACAAGGTGGGCTAATACTGTTTTGGTATCGATCGCCATCTCGCCGGTTTCAATGGCTATGCCACCCTTTGAATTAGTTGAGGCAAGCCCAAGGACTAGAACCTCATCTTTAACGACGCCATCTGAAATCTTTAATGTGCTCATACCCTGAAGCGTAATAGAAGTATTGATAGGTTTGCACAATGAAGAGCTCGCCACTAAACGATAAACACCTAGCGCTCAACGCGAAGATGGCTGATTTTGGTGGATGGATGATGCCGATCGAGTATCCAGGGGGTGGAGTTCTCGCCGAACACGCCGCTGTACGTGAACGGGTAGGCCTGTTCGATGTATCCCACCTGGGCAAAGCCTCAGTAATAGGTAATGGCGCTCTAGATTTTCTCAACCGTTGCCTCACTAATGACCTGACCAGAATCGACAATGGCTCAGCTCAATACACATTGTTGTGTGCTCCTGATGGAGGAGTTGTTGATGACTTAATCGCATATCGCAACTCTGACAGTGATTTCTTTTTGGTGCCCAATGCATCCAATACATCTGATGTGGTGGATGTATTACAGCGACAAGCACCTGTCGACATAGTCGTCACCAATCTGCACACAGATTTTGCAGTACTTGCGGTTCAAGGTCCACTCGCGCCAGATGTGCTAACCAAACTAGGAGTTCATGTAGATATTGATTACATGGCATTTACACATGTAACAATCTCTGGAGCAGATGTCATTGTGTGTCGCACTGGATACACCGGAGAACTTGGTTATGAGTTACTTCCTCGAGTCCAGGATGCATCACGTGTTTGGGATGCGATAACAGATGTAATCGCCCCAATGGGTGGCTTAGTCTGCGGGCTAGGAGCACGTGACACCTTAAGGACTGAAATGGGATACCCATTGCATGGGCATGAGCTGAGTTTGCAGATCTCACCAGTCGAAGCCGGCGCTACTTGGGCGGTTGGCTGGAAAAAGCAGAGCTTCATTGGCTCAGAGAGCTTGAAGATGCAGAGAGAAAATGGAACGGCACGAAAGAGTTTTGCTCTTAAATCCCTCGACCGGGGAATTCCACGAGCCGGAATGATCGTCAAAAATCTTGCAGGAAAAGTTGTCGGCGAAGTAACTAGTGGAACATTCTCTCCAACCTTAAAGCTTGGTATCGGTCTAGCGCTGTTGAAATCAGATACTGAAATAGGACAAGCCCTTGTGATTGATGTCAGAGGGCGTGACTCTCAGTGCGAGGTTGTAAAGCTTCCCTTTGCTACTTCACATGTTCGTTAAAGACAACAGGGGCCATAAAAGCGGCACGAGTATGTGTTCGTCGCAGCGCTGAAAGAACAGCGCCTCCCGTGAGGGCAATGAGTGTGCAGGTAAAGATCGCTCGTGGAAGATCCCAAGCAATCGCTGTAGCAAAGTGGAAGGTGAGAAAACGAGAGAGATTTTCCGACAGATCCCCATTGGGTAGGTATGAAAGTTGAGTGTTTGAGCCCAAAGCCCATGGCCAAAATTGAAGATCCATCAATATGCCAAAAAAACCAGAGGCAAAGATGCTGAAGCACATTAACATCAGAATCTCCATATGACCCCGCGTTCTCTTGGGTAGCGATCCTGCGAGTAGTCCAATCCAAGCTGCAGCAAAAACCTGATAGCCAAGCCAGGGACCAATTCCACCTGTAAGAAGTGCAGATACAAACATAGAGATCATTCCCAAAAGAAAGCCAAAGGATGGACCAAAGACTCGTGCACTCAGGATTAACACAAACCACATCGGCTCGATACCAACCGCACCAGCACCAAGTGGTCGAAGCGCAGCGATCAGAGCGGACAAAACACCTAAGAGAGCTACAGATTTTGCATCCAACTGCTGGCTCGATACTTGGAGGACTACTACAACGAAGGAGAATGCAACGGCGCACCAAAAAAAGAGTTGGGTTTGAGGAAGGTTCTGACCAACATAGAAAAAGGGCCACAAAAAACCAGCTGCGCTAAAAAATGATGCAACCAAGAGAACCAGCCCTGTTCTGCGAGAAAAAGCTATGACATCTGGTGTCGTCTTCATTGCATGCCTTCAATCGCAGCAACTACATCCTTAACACGCAGCCATGGTTGCGGTGAGACCACCTTGGCTACCTGTGGCGCAAATGCAGGAGAGGAAAGCAGAACATCCAAGGTTGTTCCATCTGCAACGATGTCTCCATCTGCGATGAAGATGACCCTATTGGCCAGTTCTGCTACAAGTTCTACATCGTGGGTGGCTAGCAAAACCGCTTTGCCAAAGGCTGCTGCAAAGTTAACCAACATCCGAGTAAGTTCATTTTTAGCTTCATAGTCAAGGCCACGTGTTGGTTCATCAAGTATCAAGATAGATGGATTTGAAGAGAGGACAACGCTAAGGGCCAATCCAAGGCGCTGACCTTCCGATAAATCGCGAGGATGGGTAGTCAGAGATATTCCTGGAACAAGTTGTTGCAGAACCTCAT